>JAISTJ010000009.1 GCA_031272655.1 Tannerella sp. | reverse complement strand
CATAGAGCCTGCCGGAAAAAATCCGAGCGGATGACCTTCTTTCAAATGACTTAATGCTAAGCGAATGATGTTTACATTGCTGTTATCTTCCTTATTATCAGATGTTCTATGTGTTATAGAAATGAAATTATCGCCCATAGCTGTGATGTGAGCGAGTATCTTATTGACCATCACCTTGAAATCGGGTCTCAGGCGGGCGAAAAGGTCTATCAGAATAATACCGTCGAGCGAGCCTATCGGATGGTTTGAAACCGTGATGAAAGCGCCCTGCGGCAGTTGTTGCAGTATTTCGGGGTTATGGACGTTGTATTTTACATCCATCAGCGGATCGGCAAGCATAGCAGACGTGAAGTCCGCGCCGCGCAAGTCGCAGTGATTGCCGTGAATACGATTGACCTTATCAATATCTAACAGGGGGAACACCTTTTCTAAAAGCCAATGACCAAGCCTGTTGTTTAGTATTGGCGCCTGTCGCTGAATATCTTCTATTTCCAAAACCGTTCGTTTCATAACTTTTTGCAAATTTTTTCGTGCTTAAAGATTGATATACAGAGTATTATGTTTAGAATTATTATTTCAAAAAAGAAGTCAAACCAGACGTAACCGGTTAATACCGAGAGATATAGGACAAGCGAGCGCCAGTTGAAGGTCATCATATCAATGCAATGCTTCATGAGGCGCGAACTGCTGCGGCGGAAGCTCAAGCGCAGGTCTTCGGGTATGTCGTCGCCGTATTTCTCTTTTAGCGTTTGAAGCAGTTTTTGGAGTTTTGGCGTTACGGTTTCCTGCAGTGTTGTGTACCATAAATAAAAGTAAAACAGGACTTTACCTATGCCGGGCTTCATGGCGGCGTATTTGCGGCGCACTTCTGCGCAGTTTTGAAACTCGGCGCCTTTCTCGCGATTGATGAAGAAGAGGTGGACTGTCTTGTAGTAATCGGTGATGTTGGCTTGCAGGAGGTGCGAGAGGGCGGACAGAACGGCGGGGATGAAGAAGAGGTTCGTGTCGAACTGCCTATTGAGGCGCAGGGCTAAGAAGGTGTAAATCAGGGCAAACCAGATATCGCCGGCGAGACCGTCGAGGATGCGCCCTATCTCGGACTTGATACCGGTAAGGCGGGCTAACTGACCGTCAACACAGTCTAAGATGTTAGCTATGAACAGCAACGCTACACCTAATGCGTTGAGCGCCAAATTCTCTGGATAGAACAGCGGTCCGGCTGCCGCACCTATAAAGATTGAAATGATAGTTACGGCGTTAGGGGTAATGCCGGTGTTACGCAACGCCTTTGCGATGCGGAAACCTAATGGGCGAAAGTAGTTCCTGTCCCAGTAATTCTCTGTCTCTAACGACTTTAATGATTTCTCGTACTCTGTATCCATTCAGTAAAATAAAAGATAAAAAATAAAAGATAAAAAAACATCAAACTCTTAATTCTTAATTCTTAATTCTTAATTCTTAATTCTTAATTTTTCGCCCCTCCCTCTATCGCCCGTCGTATCTGCGTACTGCTGGTGCCTTGCGTGTAGGGGAAGTAGATGATTTTCACGTCTTTATCGCGGAAGAACTCTTCGTAGCGGGCGAAGCGCTCACTGCCCTTGTAGTCGCTGCCTACGAAGAGGTAGTCGTACTGCACTTCCTGCCATGCGTCGGCGTCTTCAAGGTACGACTTCATGACGCGGTCAACGTAGCGGACGCTCCGGACGATGTCGAGACGCTCTTCAAACGGGATAAATGTCTCTTTACCCTTGCGTGCGCCGCTCTCGTGAACGCCGACGACGAGGTAGTCGCAGTAATCTTTGGCGCGGCGTAGCAGGTTGAGGTGCCCGATATGAAAGAGGTCGAAAGTGCCGCTCAGGTAGCCTATTTTGACCTGCGGGCGGTGGTTGATTCTGCCCGAAGCGAGTTTATAGTTGTAACTGTCCACCGACGATTGGTGCGGGTCGGTGCGATATTTATGCAGGACGTTTTTGTAAACTTCCTCATACTGAGGAATATATAGCGTCTCGCGTTTGAAGAGGCGTTCTAACAGCGTGTCGGTCAGCTCGGAAAGGGTTTCTAAAGAAGTTTTACCGCCGTTGAAACTTGTACCTTTAAGCGAGCCGGGAGCGACGTTCAGGATGCGGTTAGCTGTAGGCAGCAACTCAAGCTCGGTATTAACGCTCTCGGCGAACATGTCCACAGCCGCTTTTGTAGCGCCATAAACGGCAAAGAGCGGCGACGACATCATGCCGCTGACGCTTCCCATCACTAATGTATAGAAATCGTCCGCCGAACGCATCCGCTCGTAGAAATGCTTTATTATTCTGACAGTTGCGAGGGTGTTCACCTTAAAACTGTTAACTATCTCTATATCAAGGAGTTCGTCAAAAGGCGCTACCCTTCCGAAACCGGCGGTGATAATCAGCGTGTTAATATCCTTGAAGCGGTCGAAGACCTCCATCTCGTCGGCAAGGAGGTTATGCCGCACGAAGACGATGCGCTCGTCTGCTATTTGCGGCTCAACGCGGTCGAGAACGTACAACCGCTCGCAGTCGTACGCCGGCGACAGAAGTTTGTGGGCGAAAGCGAGACCGAGACCGGAGCTTCCGCCAACAATTAATGCTTTGATTTTCATATTATTGTTCTTCAAATTATTCTTCTTTGGTGAGGTCGAGTTTTTCGCTGTCGCCGCTACGGTCGTAATACTGTTTGGTGAGCGGATTGGCGGTCGCCTCACGATATGACTTGCGGTTACGGCTGATGTCAATCAGTGTATAAAGCGCCTGACGGAAAGAGTTTTCGTTAGCGAGATTTTTTCCGGCGATGTCAAAAGCCGTGCCATGCGCAGGCGAAGTCCTTATCACCGGCAGCCCAGCTGTAAAGTTCACTCCGCCGTCCATATCAAGCGCCTTGAACGGTGCAAGCCCTTGGTCGTGATACATAGCAAGGATGCCGTCAAACTGAAGGTACGTGCGCGAACCGAAAAAACCGTCTGCGGCATAAGGCCCAAACGCAAGCACACCCTTGCCGGAAGCCTCTTCAATAGCCGGACTGATGATTGTTGCCTCCTCGTCGCCGATAAGCCCCTTATCACCGGCATGAGGATTAAGCGACAATACAGCTATCCGCGGACGCGGAATAGCGAAATCCTGATGTAACGATCTACTGAAAATCAGCAACTTATCAAAAATAGCTTTCTTGGTGATATGTTTTTTGACTTCTCCCAATGGAATATGCCCCGTAACAAATGCTATACGTAACATACTGTTTATCAATACCATAAGTGATTTCGGAGAACTGTCCCCAAACTTACTTTCAAGATATTCGGTATGGCCGGGGAAGTTAAATTCCTCACTGTGAATGGAATGTTTGCTGATGGGCGCAGTCAGTATGCCGTCTATAGAACCTTTTTTCAGGTCTGCCACAGCAGCTTCAAGCGATAAAAACGCTGCCTTTCCGGCTTCTGGAGACAGTTTGCCGGGTTCCACAATGAGATTGTCATCCACACAGCGATAAACATTAAGTTTCTCATTAACAGCCCTTTGCGCATCCGCAACAAGATGTGTCGGGACAGGTTCACATTCGGCCGATTCAAGTATTTTGTTGTAGTAAGAAGTGATTTTCGTCGAGCCGTACAAAACCGGTGTACAAAGTTCAAACATCCGGCTGTCGGAGAAGGTTTTAAGTATTATCTCATAGCCTATTCCGTTGCAGTCGCCCTGCGTTATGCCAATTTTTATCAGTTTTTCTTCCATTATATTTAATTATTCTTTTAAGTTCGGGATTACAGCGGTCGGGCTTGCAGGAGCGGCCGACAGCTCGTCAGGCAGCAACGCAGTCCGCAACGCCGCTTCGAGACGGCGGATATACTTGCGTTTCTCTTTATTTGGCTCATACACAAACCCTTCCGTTACTATTACCCGCTTGTTAGCCTCGTCCACACGCGCGTAACTGACAAACGGTCCGCCCATCATGTCGCCGCCTTCCATCTTCCACCATCCGCGCAGGATGCCGCAATACTTGTTGTTGAGCGTTGAAGGGAAAAAATCTACTACCCGCTTCTCGGTCGCCATGTAAGAGCCTGCAAATGAGCCGGGTACAAGCTTCTTAGCAACGCTGTCGCGCTTGGCTACAAGATAGTCGAGAGTGAAGGTATTCTTGTCAGTGAACGGGAAGCTGTAAACAAGCAGGTCGCAGCGTCCAAGCGCGGCGTCGTTTGAAAACCACAGGCAGTCGTCGCCTTCCTTGAATAATGTGATGTCATTCGGCGCGTTCAGCGAGATGCCGAATTTATCTTTCACCTTGTCCATCACTAACGGGCTGTACGACCGCAACAAATAGGCGCTCGCCCGCTTCATTTCTTCGTTATTGAAATAATTGACAAGCATGCGTTCGTTTTCAGTAAGATACCCGTCAAGCATCAACTCACTCGGCGAATTGATATACACAACTGTCTGACCATCAGCCCATTTATCATGTTCGCTGTGCATCGAAACTTTTGTGTATTTGTTATTATCAACGTTGATAATAAGAATGTTACGCATATATTTCAACAATCCGTCAAACTGGTCGGGGGTAACGCGCGTAACCCTCATTGACGGCTCATCCTGCAACAGGTAAGGTACCGGTGAAGTAAGCTCTTCCATGACCGTTTCACCAAGTTCGTTGTCCCAGAGGGACTGTTCCATGACCACACACACTTCGTATGCCAGACCGGATGCCCGTACTACGGAAATGCCTTGGTTACAGGAATTTAGCCCTGCCAAAATCATCATAGCCGATAAAAAAATTACAGTCTGTTTCATAATTCCAATTTTTAAAGTGAATGAAAAATCAACTACAAAGGTAAGAAAAAATTTAATACCCTAACCTTTTTTCAAACTCAAATTCTAAAAAAAATCCTGCAAAAACGCTATGATTAAGGATTTTTTTGTAATTTTGCAGAGACTAATCAGCTAAGAATGGATTATTTAAGTTCATATTACAGTCAGATTGCCGACTTGTGCCGCAAGTACAACGTCAGTCGGTTGTTTGCGTTCGGCTCTGTTTTGACCGACAAGTTCAATGAACAGAGCGATGTTGATTTGATTGTCCATTTTGATGAAAATGCTGTTACTGACCGCTTTATAAACTATTTTGATTTCAAATATTCTTTGGAAAACGTCTTAGGAAGAGCAGTAGATCTTATGGAAGACCATCCTGTACGCAACTCATATCTAAGAAAAAACATAGAAAACACTAAAACTTTGATATATGGATGACCGGATAAAGAAATGGCTTGAAGATATATTAATAGCAATCGAAGAAATTGATGCGTTCTTTGAACGAATTCCAAAACGTTATGACATATTTATCAATGATTTACTTATTAGGCGTGCCGTTGAAAGGAATATTGAAATCATTGGCGAAGCCGTTAACCGAATACTGAAAAACGATGCTTCAATAGCGATAACAAATGCCCGAAAAATTGTGGATACCCGCAATTATGTGATACACGGCTATGATTCTCTTGCCCCCGATATTCTGTGGAGTATTGTAGTTAATCATTTGCCTGTATTGAAGACAGAAGCACAATGTTTATTGACGTTTGCCGGTTGAAAGCATCCCGCAGGCGGCGAGGATGTCTTCGCCTCTTGAGGTGCGGATAGTTGCAGTTATGCCCAATGCGTTGAGGGTGTCGCGGAAAAATTCCATCTTGCGCTCGCCGCAGCTGTGCAGATTGATGCCTTTTATATAATGGAAACGGATGATATTCACCCTACATTCTATCCCCCTAAGCATCCGCGCAAGATCTTTGGCATGCTGTTCGCTGTCGTTAACTCCCTCAAACATAATATATTCAAAAGAAACACGCCTCTGGTGGCTAAAATCATACTCATGCAACAAATCAATCACGGCATCTATCGGAAAAGCTTTCTCGGCGGGCATCAGCGACAACCGTTCATCATGGTAAGGCGAATGGAGGCTGACGGCAAGATTGCACGAACTCTCGTCAAGGAAGCGTTTAAGTGAAGGCAAAATACCTATCGTTGAGACAGTTATCCTTTTAGGACTCCATCCGAAGCCATAAGGGGCGGTCAGTATCTCAAGCGTTTTGAGCACTTCGCCGTAGTTATCAAGCGGTTCACCCATCCCCATAAAGACAACGTTCGTCAGTTCGTTACATTCGGGCGCTGAGAGGATCTGGTTCAGTATCCCGTTTGAAGTAAGATTGCCTTTAAAACCCTGCCGACCAGTCATGCAAAACGCGCATTTCATCTTGCAGCCGATCTGCGACGAGACACAAAGCGTAGAACGTTCTTTGGCGGGAATAAAAACCGTTTCAACGAACTTGTCATCGCCGCCGCCTGCCGCAAAAAGATATTTGACAGTGCCATCGGCCGATTCTTTTTTCCCGGCAGGCGGTTTCAACCCAACCTCAAACTGTGAAGCCAAAAGCAAACGGTTCTTTGCCGAGATATTTGTCATCTCGTCAATCGTGCGTATCTTCTTCTTATACAACCAATCAGCTATCTGTCCGGCCGTATATGGCGGCATCGAAAGACTGCCGACAACAGCCTTAAGTTCCCCCAAAGTCATCCCCGCAAGAGCCTCCCGCTTCCCGCCATCGCGCTCCCCTACCCCTTCATTGCAATCCTCTTTCCCGTCAATGCGTCCTTCTTTTCCGCCATTATGTTCCTTTTTTCCGTCATTGCGTTCCTTTTTCCCGTCATTGCGAGGCACGAAGCAATCCATATCATTTTTCTTTTCCATAAATCTAAACTATTAATAATCAAGATATTAACAAATAAAACATCTCAAATCAAACTGCAAAGTAACAAAAAATTCCGCAATTACGAAAAAATCTTACTATCTGACGGAAAGATTCGTTGAAATTCTATTACAACTTCAAAGAGAATTATCTGCTTTATAAACGCCAATAGGCAGCTTAAGCGCATCTCACCACCCCCCAAAAAAAGCCGCCGGACAACCTAAGTTACCCGACGGCTTTCCATTATGAAACACTACTGAAATTAATAAAACCTTATCCTATTATCAACAATCTTCGCTTTCTGCTGGATGTTCCTGAACGCAAGACCGCCAATCTTATACGCATTATTAGCGTTAATCATATTGATTGTCTGCTTCTCGTCGTATGTAAAATCTTCGTTTGTGCGGTTGATAACCTCAAAAACATAAACGCCGTTGTTACCGACAACCGGCTCACTAAGCGTATTGAGCGGAGCGGCTGCTATTAAAGCGTTCAGTTTCGGCTCGCTGCCGATCTTTGTGATGCGCGAAGTAGCCATGTTGATGTACCTGACGGTATCGGGCAGAACGCCAATCGTTTCGGCATACGACGATAAGGAAGTCAGGTTCTTGGCCTTAAGATCGGCGGCTATCTTCTCGCCTTTCTTCTGCGCGATGATCTCGGCCTTAAGCTGAGGCGTAACGGCAATGAGCGACTGATAACCTTCAGGCAACTTGCCTTTGTTGGCTGCAACAATAAACTTGCCGTCGCACTCAAAAATCTCGTCCGCAATCTGGCCTTTCTTGCTGTTGAACGCCCACCGTACAACCTGACGAGCGCCTGTTATCGTGCCTACAGTCTGGTCTGTGCTGACAACCCTTGCGTTTGTAACGAGGTCAAAACCGGCATCCTTAGCGTTGGCTTCAATCAATTCTATGCTGTTATTCTTGACTATAAACTGGTTAAGATGATTATACAGCTGGCTGCGTGTTGCGGAACTCGGCGTTACGGTGTAAACGATGTCAGCGATTTTATATTTCGCTACAGGTTTGGTTTTCTCCGTAACTTTCACAATATGAAGCCCAAAGTTCGATTTTACTATAGCGCTCTGGCCTGCCGGCAAAGAAAACACAGTGTTCTTAAACTCCTCATTGATGCCTTGCAAAGCGCCTGATTCTGTAATCCATCCAAGCTCGCCATCTTTTTCAACAAGCTGATCTACAGAGTATTGCTTAACCAACTCCTTGAAATCGCCGCCGTTCTTGATAACCTGCAGAAGGCTGTCGGCATAAGCGCGCGACTCGGATTCGGTTGCCCGCGGTGCCAAAAGCATCTCCAAAACATTGACCGAATCGGCAGCTTCCGTCTTGTCAACTAACTTCAAAATACGGTACGTATTATCCTTAAAAACAGGGCCTTCAATGTCCCCAACTTTTGCTTCAGCGACAAACTTGGTTATATCTTCATCTGTCCCAAAACCGGCGACCGAAAAGAAAGCGTTGATATACTTGCGTTCCGACTTCTCATTCGTCAGCGATGCGATATTATCGGTCGTCTCAACCTCGGCGCGGATCCCGTCCATCTCTTTTGAGACCTTGTCGTAATCGTCCTGGCTCGGCGTGATGTCAAAAGCAATATAGTCTATAACAGTCGTTTCCGACTGGCGAAACATCTCTTTGCGCTCATTATAAAGCTTTTCCAACTCCGCATTTGAAGCGGTTATCGTTGTATCGTTAAGCGAAGCGAACGATTCCATCACGAAAGCGATGTCGGAGCTTACCGACGAGTTGGCGAACTCGTCCTTAGCGTCAAGCGAATTAGCCGTAATCGCCTTTGAAAGCAGATTTGTGTATTTCTCGCTCAGTCGGTTGCGTTTGATATTCTTCTCCCAAAACAGCCACAGCAGCCTGTACTGACTAAGCTGTGCCTGAGCGGTTGCGGGATACATGTCAATGTTCTTAATCTGATTTAAGAAGTTGATAACCTGATTCCTGTCAAACTGACCGGTCTGTTGGTTCTGGAAAAGAGGCAGTTGCAGTAACACGGGCGAGATATTCTCCCCTTCGGTCATGTCGAGCATCTCTTCCGCAGTAACCTCTATACCAAGGTCTTCGTAGCGAGGCGCCATAATCTTCTCCATCACAACATCGTCGTATATCACCTGACGAATCTGATTTACGTAAGCCTCTGACAGATTCGACGAACCCGACTGAATCTTGTAAACCTCCGTCAGTTCGTTTTCCAGACTCATGTATTCCTGATAATCAACGGCTTCGCCGTTCACCACCAACACATTATTCTGGTTTTTGTTTAAAATTGAAGAGCCTGAATTCAGCAGGTCTCCAATAATGAAAGCGAACAGAGCCAGACCGACTATTCCGACCAGCAATCCCGCTTTGTTCCTGATTTTTTCAAGTGTTGCCATTCTGTGATTATTATATTTTTTATTATTTTCAAGGGCGCAAAGGTACAAATTATTTTTGTTAATGCTACATTTTTGAAAAAAAATTTTAATTATCCGAAATAACAGTCGTATCCGAGGCGACAACCGCAGCCGAATCCGGAGCCGCACTCCCCTGAACTATAAAGAATTCCGCCATAGGGTTAAAAATCTCATAAACGCTCATGTCCTGATTGGAAACGAACCCTACCCCATAATTAATGTTCTCCCCTTTTGTAATCTTGATGAACGAATCCGAGTAAATTTTCTCGCGATTTTGGTCCCAAAACAGCTGTTGAGTCTGGAACCGGACGCCTTCAAGGTTGGATATGTCCACATTGCCGTCGAGTTCCCATATCTTCCGCCGTTCGTAGTAGTAGGCGCTGTCCGATTTGATGCTTGCTTCGATGTTAAAAAGCGTGTCGAATTTTTCCAAATAGACGCCGTCGGGGAAAAACCAGAAAGGCTCTTTCGCTTTGCCGTACATCAACCATGTCTCGGCTTCTATCTTGTAACGGGTGATGCCAGAATCCGACACGTAAGATTCTATGTGTGTTTCCTTTAGCGTGTAAGAAGTTTCCGGGTCGAACTCCACTTCAACCATCTCTTTCTTGCCGCCTCCGCACGACTGCATAACCGGCATGAAAAAAGGAAGCACGGCAAGCACTAAAACCGTGATTGCCATGCTTCTCAATGGAAAACAACTGTATTTGTTAAACACACCTATTATGTATTTGTGGAATTATAAGCGTATTTTCACCTTCTCGCCAATCCAGCCTCCTATGCTAAAATCAGCGCCTTCATTAAGTTCGGGGTGCATGAATACTTCCTGTTTCGTGGGGAAATACTCGCGATATGTGCGTATTAGCTTTGCCGCCTCGTCGGCTACCGACGGATCAACCTGACGCGCCCGTTCGGCTTTGTCGCATGCGGCTATAAACACAAGCTTCGCCTTTACGGGGTCATCGGGGAACGCTGCCCTGCCGCCCTGCGAATAAAGCTGTGCTATAAGGATATAAGCTCTTCCGTAAGATGGCTTTGCTTCCAAACACTTGAGAGACAGGCTCTTAGCTTTGGAATATTGATTTTGCGAAGCCGCCATCGCTGCCAGCGCAAAATACAGATCTGCCTTAATATCAGTATCTTCGGTCATCCCGATAGCCTCATTGTAATATTTCTCGGCCGCGGCATAGTCACCCGCCTTGAAAGCCTTGCCGCCGAGACCCATTGCCGATTCAGCCGTAGGTTCTTGCTTGTAAGCATACTCCGATGCCGCCATGTAAACGTCTGTCTCTTTGCAACCTACGCGCCTAAGCAGCGTCATTGTCTCTTTCAGGAAATCCAGATTATCCTTGTTGGCTTCAACTTTCGATGCGTAAATGCTTTGAAGCGTCTCACAGTCAGCTGCTCCGCTGCCTGCGAAGTTTTGCTCAATCTCGGTCTTGCGGGCGAGAATGTTCTCTTTTTCTTTCTCGTCGGATTGCGCTGCTATAGCTTGATCGAGATATGCTGTACATTTCAGGAAGTCATTGACATACTGCTCTTTATATTTCTCTTTGTCGCCCTGCATTTGTTTGAACGAGGCAAACATATAAAGCGATATCGCAAGCGGCTCCGTTTTCTCCTTAAATTCATCAAGTACTTCTTTCGTCCACTGATAAATCACCGTCGGATCAGTTTCATCGCCTTTTAACTGATTGTATGTCTGCGCTTTACGTGACACAATCCAGTCCTTGCCATACTTTTTGTCATTGCCGAAATATTTCACGCGGTCATCATACAGTTTCATCAGCTTGTCAATCAGAGCGTTCTTCTGTGTAGCATCCGTAGCCTGCGAAATTTGCCAGCCGATGATGTCCACTCCGTAAACGTAAACATTCTTGGTCGAAGCCGGACATTCAGCATAAACCTTCTCCCAGAACGGCAAAGCGTCCTTGAAATTGTTTGACTTGGCGTACGGGATAAACAGACTGATGTTTTTAATACATTCAAGGCTGTCGGCCCCCGAACCATAGGGCGTACCGTTGTCTATTCCCTTTTGTGCGCTTGCACATGCTGCTGTCATCAATGCTGCAGCCAAAATAAATACTTTACTTTTCATATCCTGTTTCTTTAAAATAGTTCAACAATAATTAAAATTTCTTCTTGAAAAACCAATATTCATTAAATGTATAACTTAATGTCATCTTTAAATAGCTCTCGCTCACCATGTTATAAACTTCCGGCTTCACTTTCACATATTCAAACGACACATTAATATAAGAACGTCCGTCGCTCATCGGAAAGCCTGCCCCTATGGTGGCGCTCAACTCTTTGTAGCCGTTGCCGTTAGACAACATGTACGAGTTTGCATAACTTCCTCCAATCCTGTATCTCAAGCGGTTAAGATAGGGTTGGGAATACAGGTTGGGGATATATTCGCCTCCTATCGCTACCTTGGAACGGTCTTGAAACAAGCCGCCTTTGTCCGAAAATTTCACCGAACCCCAGCCTTGATATTGGTAATCGGCTGCTATGATCAGCTTGTCGGTCTTCTCGTATGAAACGCCCAAACCATAAGTGGTCGGTATTTCATATTTCAGTCCCCTGACTGTATCTGTCTGAATTACAGTACTTTGCACAGCTTCGTAAGTCCTTGCACTTAAGTTTGTTTTCGGCGCAAATGTCGCTCCGAAGGTCAAACTTGATGTTTTCGACAACAAGTGAACATATTGCACTCCGTAATCCAAATACGCTTTTCCAACTTTAAACGCCTTGCTGCTAAGTATATACGTGGAGTTTTCGGATGAAAATGTACTTGTGCTGCTATGGGTTACCGTACCGAAAATATAGTTCAGGTTCGCTCCGACTGAAAGACGCTTCTTCCATACATCTATTGACACTCCGCCGTACAATTGGTTTAATCCGCCGCTGCCTTCAAATGTCTCAACATAAGTCAGTCCGTTGCTCACTTTCGATTCGCCGTACTTGTATCCTACGTGCGAAAACGGCAACATCCCGATGCTTACGGCAATTTTCCTGTGTATGGGGAACTGCATCGCCATATATTCAACGTTGCCGTTGATGTCGCTCTGCTTGTTCACCCCGTCGGTGTACCACGAATATTGCCCCGTAGCCCCGAAGTCGAACAGGAAAGTCAGCGAGTCCATGCACGAATACGACGCCGGATTAAGCGGGTTTATCTGCTTCGAGCTGCGAAGCCCGATGCCGATACCGCCCATTGACCTGCCCGCTCCAAACGAACGGTTTGCTATCTCCCCGTATCCGTAACGGCTGTAGGGGGAATTTGTGCTGTTCTGGGCCGACACTTCGGCAGCTAACATGCACATTATCAGTAATGTAATCGTAAGATTAATTAACTTTATCATTATATTCCAAAATTCTGTTTAAACCTTTAATAACTAAGTTTGCGTCTGCAAAGGTGCGATTTTTTAGCCGTTTTTCAAAAAAAAACGCGTCTCCGCCTGTTAAAAAAACGAAAATGTCGCCGTATTTCGCCCTGTAAGCGTCTATAAAGCCGTCCATCTCGAAAACTATGCCGTTTATCACGCCCGAAAGTATGGCTGTTTGCGTGTTTGTGCCCGTCAGAGGCGCGTCGTCCTGCTTTTGCACTAACGGCAATCGCTTCGTAAACGTGTTCAGCGCCCTGAAGCGGGTTATCATGCCAGGAGAGATATTCCCGCCGACGTACTTCCCTGACGCCTCTATAACCTCGTATGTGATGGCCGTTCCCGCATCTATAACTATCAGGTTTTCACCTTCTTTCTCGCTGTAAGCGCCGACAGCCGCTGCTATCCTGTCCACTCCCAGCGTTTCCTTTGTCTCGTATTCAACCGTTATCGGTAATGACATCCGAGTATCCATGAATTTGAACCGCGGCATGTATTTTTTGAAGAAACGCATGATGTCGCGGTCGTAATCAGTTACCGACGACAAAATTGCTTTATCCATCTTATAAATAAATACCACAGCCTCAAGCCATCCAACAGCGTCCGGCACGTCATACGTCGTCATCTCATCAACGATCTTGCCGTTATCAACCACTGCCAACTTCAGACATGTATTACCTTTATCTACGATTAAATTCAAACTCGTTTTTATTAAAATTCGGCTGCAAAGATAATAAAAATCTTTCAATTTTCAACTTTTTCAATATTTTTTTGTACCTTCGCGGCATTTTAATAACAAAAATTTTATCTTCAATGAACAAAATTTTCTTTCGTAAAGAATTATCGAAGCCCGTCATTGCGAGCGCCCGCCCCGTCATTGCAAGCGCCTTTTCCGTCATTGCGAGCGCAGCGAAGCAATCCCTCATAATAATAATCCTCTTATTATCAGCGACATCCATCCAAGCCCAAAACATCCAACTCCACTATGACCTCGGCAGATTCCTTTATCCCGACGACCTGCATGGACGCCCGCTTTTCACCTCCACAGTGGAGATGTTCAAGCCTGACCGCTTCGGCAGCACTTTCTTCTTCACCGATTTCGACTACAAATCAACCGGCGTAGCGTCTGCATACTGGGAAATTTCCCGTGAACTGAAATTTTGGAAAGCGCCGGTATCCCTCCACTTTGAGTACAACGGCGGAACGCCTTACGTCCGGAACGCATACCTGTCCGGAGCAACATATTCGTATAACAGCAGGGCTTTCGGGTGGTCGTTAAGCGCCATGTACAAATACATCCAAAAGCAAGACTTTGGCGAGCCTCACAACTTCCAGATTACGGGCGTATGGCGTCTCAATTTCGGCAACGATGTATTCACTTTCACCGGTTTTGCCGACTTGTGGCGCGAAAAAAACCTTCACGGCACGCATATTTTCCTTGCCGAACCACAAATATGGATTCATCTAAACCGCATACAAGGCTATCCGGACGATTTCAATCTCAGCATAGGCTCGGAAACCGAAATTTCATATAATTTTGCCGCCCGCAAAGGCGCTTACTTTATCCCCACAGCCGCCATTCGCTACGACTTCTAACTTTTAAAGACTGCTGTTTATCACTTCTTTTTCAAGATACTATTCACGATACGGACGGTAGAAACGAGCCTGTCGGTTGAGGTAAAGATATCTACGTTCCAGACATGGGAAGAACGCCCTTTGTGCAGGATTGTGCCGACGGCGCGGACGGTGTCGCCTTCGTGCGCCGAAGCAAGATGATTGCCGCTGACCTGCATCCCAACCATCACTTCATCAGGCTTGCATAACACAAGCGAGCCAAGCCCCGCGACCGTCTCGGCAAGAGCAAGCGTCGCCCCGCCGTGCAGTATGCCGAAAGGTTGCCGTGTGCGCTCATCAACGGGCATGGTAGCCTCTATGCGGTTTTCCGAGGCGTAGGTATATTGGATGCCGAGGTTGCCCATCAGGGCATGTTTGGCGGCTTCATTCAGCTTGTCGAGCGGAATAGCCGTAGGGTGCATCTCCGACAAAACAGCATTTTCAATAGCGACCGCGACGCCGTCTTCCTCGTTGGTAAGCGTTATATGGTCGGCGCATGCCTTGACCGAATCCTGCGCATTGCCCATCGCGATACCAAGACCGGCTAACTGCAACATGTTCACATCGCACACGCCGTCGCCTATCGCAATGATATTCTCCGTCGAAACGCCAAGTTTCTCAAGCAGGATAGCCAGCGTGTAAGCCTTATCAATGAATGGCGGCACTACTTCGAGGAAGTATGTCTCAGAGCGGAAAACGTCGAGCACACCAGCAAGACGCTTCTTCCAGTGATTTTCAAGCTCGGCGAGGGCGTCCTCGTCGTCGCTTACGATCATACATTTATCCGGCTCAAAATCAATCGTTTCCGAAAAATTTTCTACCTGCTCAAGCTTCATCGCATTCAGTTCCGCCTCATGTATGATGTGCTTGTTTGTTACATCGTTGGTTATGATTGTGTCGCCACGGTAGGTAAATATCGCAAATCCTTCCTTTTGCGCCTTTTTTTCGAGGTATGGTATCATGCTCGGGTCTATCCGTTTCTCAAAAACGACTTCATTCTTGGATACATTCACTATTTGCCCGCCGTTGTACGACAGGATATAGCCGTCGTGTTTATCCATGTCGAGTTCTTTGACTAACGGCATGATGCCGTAAGGCGGCCTGCCCGAAGCCAGTACAAGCCTCACACCCATCTGCTGCACTTTTATCAAAGTTGCTCGCATTCTGGAAGTTATAATATTATCGTTATTGAGTAGCGTGCCGTCAATATCAAGTACTATCAGTTTATATTCCATATTTTAAGTATTTAAATAAAGAAAGACCGATGAGAATTTCACACATCGGTCTTTCTTCCCTTTGGACAATCTATTACCTTTAAAAACTACTTGTTTGTATCCATGATAACGACGCGGTTCCAGTTGTTGATCTCATACGGTTGCTGGGTGTCGCCTTTCCACTCGATAGAAATCTTTTCGGTCGGGATGCCGTAAGCCTCGTTAAGTCTCTTGGCAACGGCGCGAGCGCGTCTTTCAGACAGACCGTAGTTGTAATCGGCAGTACCGGTTTTCTTGTCGGCATAACCAACCACTTTTACAGGCAGATTGTATTTCTTCGCATACTCGGAAGTATTGAAGATATTACCTTCCTGATTCTTGTCAATGACGGAGCTGTTCAGGCGGAAGAATACAACGTTCTTCAGGCTCTCGTGGCTTTCAACAACGGGAGCTACCTTCGGGCATTCCGGACAAGATTTCGGACGTTTGCTCAGTTCGTCGTTCTGAGCGCGCAGAGCGTTAATCTGCGAGTTGAGGTCGTTAAGCAGGTCATAATCCATCGGTTCGATAACCTCAAAATTAGTTCTGCCGAGTTTGAAATTCAAGCCGATCAAGCCTTGGAAGACGCGGTCTTCCTCATGACCCATATCCACGCGGTTGAAAGCCTCATTGTAGAGACTGTACATACCTTCGAGGTAGAGATCAACTCTTTCGCTCAGACGGAAAGGAAGCTGAACACCGAGATTAACCGACGGGGATTCAGTACGCCTGTAGGCGAATCCGTCAACAGTTTTTCCCGCGCGGATAGCGTATCCGATACCGGCGAAAGGAATGAAGCGAACAACCTTTTTCTCATTGTAAGGCGCCCAGAAATTGGTTAAGTCCCACAACAGATCTGCATGAATGTTGCCATACATGAAGTCTTTCTCAGACAGTTTCTGCGAACCGCTTACATTAATGTAAGCAAAGTCTTTCAACTGACCGCCGTTGAACTGCATACGCCAGCCCAGATACGGGGTGTACCACTTGCCAACCGACAAAGCGCCGGCCCAGTTAAGACGGTCTCCCATCGCTGCCTCGCTGTTTTGGTCGCCCAACAACGTGCTAATGCCTCCTCCAAGAGATATAAAGATGTTGTCACTCGCTTTATTCTTCTTGAAATTCACTTTTGAGCCATTCTCCGTACTAAATCCAACCTGCGGCTGGTACTCCTGTGCAGAGATTGACGTCAATAAACCACACAAAAAAGATAACAGTAAAACCTTAGTTCTCATAATTATAAATTTTAAATTTAACAATAATTCATTGTTGTTGATAATCTGTACAAAAATGCTACAAATCCAATGCAAAGATATTTGATATTTTTGAGCCTGCCAAAAAAAAGAGCGTTTTTTTTATTATAATTTTCCATAATAATGATTAAAATGTGTTATCTTATTGATAATCAGTACTTTCAAAACGCCGTTTTTTTTATTTTTACTCGGAAAGTTTCAAAATATATTGCCCGTACGGATTTTTTTTCATCGGCTGAGCTAAATTCCGGAGTTTTTCGGCGTCAATCCATCCATTCCTGAACGCAATTTCTTCGAGGCAGGCTATCTGCAAACCCGTGCGTTTTTCAATGACTTCAACGAATGATGACGCTTCCGAAAGCGAATCGTGGGTGCCGGTGTCGAGCCACGCAAATCCGCGACCGAGAATCATTACTTTCAGGCTGTTTTCTTCTAAAAAGCGCTGGTTGACGGTTGTTATCTCAAGCTCGCCACGTGCCGACGGTTTGATGTTGCGGGCTATCTCAACCACCCTGTTCGGATAGAAGTACAATCCCGTAACGGCATAGTTGGACTTCGGGGCAGCCGGTTTCTCCTCAATGCTGACGACATTGCCGGCGGCGTCAAACTCGGCTACACCGTACCGTTCGGGATCATTGACGTAGTACCCAAAAACGGTCGCTTTCATTTGTTTGACGTTCTCGGTCGCTTCTTTCAGCATCGCCGAGAAGTTCTGACCATAGAAGATGTTGTCGCCAAGCACAAGGCTGACGTCATCATTGCCGACAAAATCGGCGCCGATGATGAACGCCTGCGCCAGACCGTCGGGTGACGGCTGCTCGGCGTACTCAAACCGCACCCCGTAGTCGCTCCCGTCGCCAAGCAAACGCTTGAACGCGGGCAGATCCTGCGGGGTGGAGATTATAAGTATATCGCGTATCCCCGCCAACATCAGCGTTGATACGGGATAGTAAATCATCGGCTTGTCGTAAATCGGAAGCATCTGTTTCGATACCCCCTTGGTAATCGGATAAAGCCGCGTACCCGAACCTCCCGCCAATACAATTCCTTTCATATCATATAATTCTAAAATCTGAAATCTGAAATCTAAAATCTGAAATCTAAAATCTTAATTCTTAATTCTAATCCGTATCCCGTTGCGGACAACTTTCTCGCTGACGAAGACAAGATACCCGCCACCACCGGCTCCAGAAATTTTCCATCCGAGCGCCTGAGACTTGTAACT
>JAISTJ010000225.1 GCA_031272655.1 Tannerella sp. | reverse complement strand
ACCCGGGTGAGCGAGGTCTCCGGCGCCTCCTTCGTCATGGACCAGGCCATCTGGCGGGACGACACGCTGCTGCTCTCGGCCATGGTCACCATCGTGTCGCTGAAAAACGGCCGCCCCGTGCGGTTGCCCGAATCGGTGAAACAGGCGCTCTCCGTGCGGAATTGAGAGTGGACACGGTGGACGAAACCGCCGACTCATCCGGTCGACGTTTCACACCGCCCGTGCCGCGTCATTGCGAGGAACGAAGCAATCCAGTAGCGCCGCCACTCCATCGTTTGTCGTGTCGCCCTGACGCCGCCGCGTCACAGGGACAGCGACGTTTCAACCAGCGGTGCAGGCGGCATGGGTAAAAAAGTCTGGATTGCCGCGCTTCGCTCGCAATGACGGCCTCACTGGCGGTGCGACACGGCAACCGGTGGACCGCGCGGCTAAGTCCACTCGCGTGTACGAAAATGCCGCCGCGCTCTCCGCCGGTTGATATGTCCAAGGCGGGTGCCGCCGTCATTGCGAGGAACGAAGCAATCCAGACTTGCAGGTACTACGTCATTGCGAGGAACGAAGCAATCCAGAAAAACGGCATAAGGGGATTAATACAGCGACGCCCCCGCTGGGGCTTATCGGTGAGGTACGCAAATGCCGTATTTCTTTTTTACCCTGTATCGGCGATGCGCTGCTGACGCATATACGAATCATTTCCGAAGTTCTCGGAGTAACTCTTATTGAGGCGGTTACGAAGGTTGGCGACAACATTTCAGCCGAATGTCAGATGAAAATTTATATCAAACCCGCATCATGAAACTGATTGACAGATATTACAAGATAAAATCTCGAAACGGCGAGGTCTTTTCCGTCTCGCTTTTGCCTGATTTTGTCGGCTATAAGGGGCATTTTCCGAATAATCCCGTCGCGCCTGGCGTCTGTAATATCCAGATGATAAAAGAGTTAGTCGAAAATATTGTCGGTAAACGCCTTTTTTTAAGCAATATAGCCAAATGTCGGTTTCTTAATATTATTAATCCATTGTATATAAGCGATTTACAGATAAATATTTCTGTCGTGCAGGGCGAAAATTCTTATACAGTGGAGGCAACCGTGAAGGATGCCGAGAATAAAACCTGCATCGAATTTAAAGGCAACTTAACACCGATGCCATGACACGAGCTTTTATCCTGATATACAGTTACTTCCGTAAGCGACGGGTAGTGTTTTACCTTTTTGTTGTGTCGTCGTTAGTTTTGTTTGCTTTCTTTGCCTCAAAGCTTGATTATGAGGAAGATATATCAAAACTGCTGCCTTCTACCGATAACACAAAGGCTGAGGGGCTGACTTTTTCGGAGTTGAAAGTTAAAGACAGGATTTATGTGCAGGTCTTCTCCAAAACGGGCGCCTCGGACGCTGACGCCCTGCTTGACGCATCTCTGCTGTTTGTTGATTCGCTGACGGCTTATGATGCCGACGACGGCGATGTGGGCGATTTGTTTTACGAAATCGGCGATGATTTAAGGCAGGAAGCATTAGCTTTTTTGCTTGATAATGTGGCTGTTATGACTGACAGTGCAACCTTGTTAAGGTTTGAAACCTTAACAAGATCAAAGGAAAACATTTTTTCAATAATGGCAAACAACCGCGCAATACTTTCCTCGCCCGAAGGCTCTGTATATTACAGGATTATGCGGTTCGACCCGTTGAACTTCAGGGATGCCCTTCTTGGTGGCAGCGACAGTAACGGTAGCGGCAACAGTAGCGATAGCAACGGTGATGGCAACTACAACGGCAACGGCAACGGCAACGGCAGCGACAACGACATCAGCGGCAGCGGCGGCGGCGGCGGCAGCATAGAAAAACTGCTTGGCGGAAATTTTGCGCTGTACGGCAATCATTTGTTCACTAAAGACACGACAGCCGCAGTAATACTCGTCTCGCCCAACTTCGTTTCTTTCGATTCGGGCGCAGGAACGAGGCTTGTTAACAAAATTGAACGCGCGCGCGAACAGATAATAAAAGAAAACCCCGATATCGAAATACTTTTTCACGGCCCGCCCGTTCAGAGCGTCTTTAATTCGCGACAGATCAAGAAAGATCTGACTCTCACAACGGGCGCATCATTACTATTGGCATGTTTGCTTATTGCGCTGTGTTTCAGTAGTTTTCGCACTTTGCCGATGCTTATTTTCCCAATTGTTTACGGCACCGTGTTTGCTATGGCTTGCATGTACTTGATTCAGGGCAAGATGTCGCTGATGGCGCTTGGGATCGGTGCGGTGGCGCTCGGTGTGGCTATAAGTTACTGCCTGCATGTGATCACACATTCAAGATATGTATCCGACCCCGTCCAACTTCTTAAAGAACAGGTTAAACCCGTGATTCTCGGCAGTTTAACTACCGTAGGGGCTTTTATGGGATTGCTTTTCACACAGTCGTCGCTGTTGAGGGATTTCGGGCTGTTTGCCTCACTTGCGATGGTCGGCGCCACGCTCGCCTCGCTGGTATTCCTGCCGCAATGGATGAAACCGACGGCTTTAAACCATCGCTCAAACAAGATTGGCGACATTATCACCCGCCTCAATGCCTACCCGCTTGAAAAGCAGCGATGGCTATTAGTCGCCATCGTAATCATCTTTGCTGTAAGCATTTACAAATCGTCAGGAGTGAAATTCGACGCAAATTTGCGGAATATAGGATATAATGAGCCTGAGGTTGTCCGCTCAACGGAACTGTATGCCCAGAAGACGGCTGGCGGCTTGGCGACAGGCTATTACGCCGCGACGTCCGATAATCTTGATTCCGCCATGTATCGGAATATCGCCCTCAGCCGCATTTGCGATTCGTTGCAACGGGCGGGCGTGATTGAGAGTTTTACACATTCATCAACATTGTTGCTGCCAGAAGCGGTTCAAAATAAGCGTATTGCAGCATGGAAGTCCTTTTGGGACAATGAGCGTGTTACCCAACTGCGGCGCGACATCACCGACGCCGCCAAGGCAAACGGTTTCAAGCCCGAAATGTTCGACCCATTCTTTGACTTGCTGAATAGAGATTATCAACCGTTTGCAATAACGGACGAATTATCGTCCCTCCTTTCAAATATCATTGAAAAACAGGGCGATACATATCTTATTTACACGGCGGTCAATATGCCGAAAGAAAATACGGCGGAGGTAAACGACCTGCTGGCGGGACAGGACGACATCATCGTCGCCGACCCATTTTACTACACTACCAACATGGTAAATCTGCTTCACGACGACTTCAACACCGTCCTGTGGATATCCTCGCTGTTCGTTCTGCTGACGCTCCTGATAGCTTTCCGCAGCATAAAAATCGCTCTTATCGCCTTCCTTCCGATGGCAATGAGCTGGTACATAGTACTTGGCGTAATGGCGATGCTCGGTTTGCAGTTTAACCTTATAAACATCATTATCTCGGCGTTCATTTTCGGGATTGGCGTTGATTACAGCATTTTCGTGATGCAGGGACTGATAGCGGACCAAAAAGACCTTCTTGCCGAACACAAAACCGCGATTTTCCTGTCAGCTATCATATTGATTATCAGCATATCATCCCTAATGTTCGCCACTCATCCCGCCTTGTCGTCAATAGGCGTCGCCTCGCTGATAGGCATGACTTCGGCAATCCTGATAGCCTACACCGTTGAACCGTTCTTGTACAAACTACTTAAAAAACAATGAGATACGATGTAGTAATAACAGGCGGCGGGCTTGGAGGCTTGCAATGTGGGTTTATCCTTGCAAAAAAAGGGATGAATGTCTGCGTTCTTGAGAAAAACAGCCGTACAGGTGGCTGTATGCAGACTTTTCGTCGCGACGGACATCTTTTCGATACAGGTTTCCATTATGTCGGCGGGCTTGACGAGGGGCAGCCACTGCACCGTCTTTTCAGTTATTTCGGATTGACCGACTTGCCTTGGAAACGGTTAGATGAAAACGGATTCGACGAAATAATTCTCAATGGCGAATCTTTTATGTATGTTAATGGATATGAGCGTTTTGCGGAATATTTATCCGAACGCTTTCCCCAGCAGCGGGAAAATCTTAAACGATATGTCGCCTTGCTTAAATCCGTCAGCGACAATATTTTCGATGCTTTCAACGCCTCCGACAAAGCCGTTTTTTACGAGAAATCGCTCTTTGCCCGTTCGGCATACGAATACCTGCGTTCGGAAATCACCGACCCGCTTCTCCGCAACGTCCTTTCGGGCGCTTCGCTGAAGATGGAACTCAACCCTTCCACGCTCCCGTTATACCCTTTCGCCCAGATAAACAGCGCCTTTATACAAAGCGCATGGCGGTTGCGCGGCGGAGGCTCGCAGATAACCGACTCGCTCGCCGACAGCATCAAACGGATGGGCGGAACGGTACGCACAAATGCCGAAGTTACAAGTATTATTGAGGAAAACAGGAAAATCGCCGCAGTGGAAATAAACAATTCCGAACGCATTGAAGCCGATTTTTTCATTGCCGACATTCATCCGTCGGCCGTTTTGTCGCTTATCAAAGAAAGCGAAGTGATAAGAAATGTTTTCCGCAAAAGGATAGATAATTTAGAAAATACGTTCGGTTTTTTCACCGTTCAACTCGCTTTGCCGAATGATACCGTCCCTTATATCAACCGAAATATTTTTATTTTTGAAAATGCCGACGACGTGTGGAATTACGCCGACTACAGCCCCGAAAAACCGAACACCTGCGCTATGGTGGCGACTAACCTTAGCCCTGTTAATAGCATTGTTAAAGGCGAAAATAATGCTACTGAATACGCCTCAACGATTGATATCCTGACCCCAATGTACAAGCAGGAAGTCGAACAGTGGAAAGACACAACCGTTGGCCATCGAGGCGCTGATTATGAGGCATATAAAGCCTGCAAAGCCGAAGCGTTGATAAATCTTGCCGCATCCCACGGCGAACTTCGGGAAGCGCTTCGGAGCTATAAAAGCCTATATACCAGTACAATACTAACCTACCGCGACTACACGGGAACACCTGACGGTTCCGCTTACGGTATAAGGAAAAATTATAACAGTCTGCTAACCACAGTGTTATCTCCGAGAACGCCCGAACCAAACCTCTTTTTGACAGGTCAAAACCTTAATATTCACGGCGTTCTGGGCGTTTCGATGACCTCCTTCCTGACCTGCGCCGAAATCGTCGGAAAGATATTTTAATAAATGCACTTTTTGCAGTTCACACAGCTACAAAAGGCGATATTTCCCAAAATTACCATAAAGTAGGTATTGCGGGGGCGTGAAAGCGGCAGTACCTTTGCGGTCGAATATTAAAGAATTATTAACAAAAAGCGCCCTCTCCGACCACGGGCAATGGTTTACGGAGAGTGCGCCGCACTAAAAAATATTAGCGACATGGCAAAGGTAAGTAAAAAATCATTACGCGGTGAAAATTTCCCGCAAAAAAGAACAATTTTTTTCAGACAGGCTCTGATTCTATTGTTTTTTCTACTGTCTATCAACACATTGAAGGCAGAGAAGTTGGATTTCTATTTCGACAAATCCATCGTTTTTGATTCCAAAATCCCGTCGCCCGAGCAGTTTCTCGGATACGAAATCGGCTCACGGATTACGGAACATCATCGCATCAACGCCTATCTTGAGAAGTTGGCCGAACTGTCCGACAGGGCTGAAATAATCGAGATTGGGCGCACTCATGAACAGCGCAGGATACGGATTCTTGCCGTTTCTTCGCCTGAAAACCTGTCAAAACTTGAAACGTTCAAAGCCGAGCGTCAAAAAGTGCGCGGTGGAGGCACTGTAAACACGCCGTTGATAGTCTTCCTTGGCTACAGTGTGCATGGCAACGAGGCTTCGGGCGCTGAGGCGTCGCTGCTGTCGGCTTACTATCTCGTGGCTGCGCAGAACGACTTTGTGAGAAAGCAGCTTGCAGACGGCATCTATTTCATTGACCCAGTGCGTAATCCTGACGGGCAGGAGAGGTTTGCCTCGTGGGTGAACTACAATGCAAGCGTGAACACCATCAACAGCAGCCCGTTAGACCGCGAGCACAACGAAGGATGGCCTCGCGGACGCGGTAATCATTACTGGTTCGACCTCAATCGCGACTGGGTTAACATCGTTCACCCCGAAAGCAAGGCGCGTGTGGCGTTTTATCAGACATGGCTGCCTCACGTTCAAGCCGACCACCACGAGATGGGTGCAGGAAGCACGTTCTTCTTCGAGCCGACGAATCCCGACGGCAACGAGAGCCGCTTCGTGCCGCAATCTACGTACAAGCTAAATGCCAAATTTGCAGTCAATTACTCAAAAGCGCTCGACAAAATAGGCTCTTTTTACTACACAAAAGAGGAGTACGACAATAAAAACCCGACTTTCGGCTCCACCTATCCCGATTACAACGGCGGAGTGGGCATCCTGTTCGAGCAGGCGTCGTCGCGCGGCATACAGCAGACAACCGATAACGGGTTGCTGACATTCGGTTTTACGCTTCGTAATCAATTAGTTACAAGTATCGCTACCGTTGACGCCGCCAACGAAAATCGCGACGCTCTGTTTGCCCTTCAAAAGGAATTTTTCACCACAGGATTGAAAAACCCCAAAGCATTCATCGTCGGCGACCTCTACGACGAGGGCAGGCTTAACAAATTTATCAACCTGCTGCTTGCGCACCGTCTCGACGTCTATGAGAACCCGCAGGACTTAACGGCTGACGGCGTCAAATATGTCAAGGGCAAATCGTACATCATCCCCGCAGGGCAGCCTAACAGTGCGCTGACGCAGATAATCTTCGACGACAAAAAAGATTATCCCGACGCAAGCAAGTTGAGTTACGGCGCTGGTTTCTCGGTTGCATATTCCACGGGCTTGTCATACACCGTTGTCAACTCCCCCGCAAAAGGCGCCAAAGTGGAAACGCCAAGGGTGAAACATCCCGCCTCATTCCCTCGATCCGACTACGCCTATCTGATTGATTTCAGAGAGTCTAAAAGTCAGCATTTGCTTTTCCGCCTGCTTGAAAAGGACATCATTGTTAAGTCGGCGTTCTCGCCGTTCTCAATTGCGACGGCAAGCGGCGAAAAGGATTTTACTTACGGCACACTGCTCGTGCCCGTCGCCAACCAACCACTGACGTCGGAGCAACTCTATGCTTTGCTTAAAGAATTGAGCGAGAAAGAAAACGTCAGCGTTGAAACGGCGCAGACAGGCTTAAGCCTGAACGGCAAAAATCTGGGCAGCAGCTCGTTTCGTCGCATAAGCAAGCCTAAAGTACTGTTACTGACAGGCGGGGAGGTATCGTCAAACGAGGCGGGCGAAGTATGGCATCTTTTCGATCAAAAGCTCAGTTATCCGCTTGTGAAGGCTGAAATAAGCAATTTCGGGCGCATCCCGCTCCATGAGTTCAACAGAATAGTGTTTGCAGGCGGAAGTTATTCATCGCTGACGCCGCAAGGATTGCAGTCGCTACGTGCGTGGCTTAGCGGCGGCGGAACGCTGATAGCCATTAATTCCGCTTCGCGCTGGGCTTTGAACACGCTGTTAAACAGCGAAAATGAGGCTCCCGCAGAGGCGGAAGGGGGCAGGGGCGGTCGTGGTAGAGCGTCCGAAGCTCCTGCTGCTGGCAGCCTTCGTGGCGGCGCTACAACGGGTATTGGCAGTCCTGTCAGTGGGGGTGCAACAGGTGGCGGCGGCTTCGTGGCAGGTGGTGGCTTCGCCGCAGCAGCTGGCGGTAGAGTGCCTACTTCCATTTTTGAGACCCGCATCCGACTTAACCACCCGCTCGCCTTCGGTCTTACAAACGAGATACTTCCCGTTGTTCGCGAGAGTTTTCCCTCTATCCCCGTCGGTAGAGATACGGCAAGCCTCATTTCGAGTTATTCCGCCCAGCCGCTGCTCAATGGCTATATCAATCCTGAAAGCGCAAAACTGTTTAACAGATATACACCGATAGCTATCCGCAACAGTGGCGGCGGCGCTGTCATCCTCTTCGGTGAAGATCCCCTCTTCAGAGGCATCTGGGACGCTACCGAACGTACATTTATCAACGCAATACTACTCGGAGACCGCATTGGAGGCGGTAACCGAGGCGGTTTCTAAATCCTTATTTAAATTTTATTAACAACAGCGCCGCCCTTCCGACCACGGGCAAAACGGTTTAACGGAAGGGCGGCGCTAAACTAAAAATTATTAGCGTATGACACAAAGAAAAACTTTTTTGGGAAGGGCGGTTTATCTGTCCCTTATACTGCTGTTAATCAATGCGTTTCCCCTGTTCGCGCAACAGCAGAAAATAACGGGGACGGTGGTTGAAGCCGAGACTCAAGAGCCTGTTTCGGGCGCGAACGTCTCAATAAGAGGTACAACGGAAGGCGTTTCCACAGACGCGGACGGCAAATTCGTCCTTACAACTGACAGATCGTTACCTTTGACGCTGGCAATCAGCTACATAGGCTATAGAACGGAAGAAATTGACGTCTATGAAACGGGCGAGCCTCTAATTGTTGTACTGAACAACGACCGTAACATCCTCAACGAGATTGTCGTTATCGGATACGGCACGCAGCGCCGCAGGGAACTGACGGGCGCAGTTACAACGCTGTCGAAAGAAACGCTTTCGCTGCCGGTTGTGTCGCTCGACAAACTTCTCGGTGGAACGGTTGCAGGCGTAAACGTGTCGCAAGGCGGGCAACCGGGCTCCGGTTTCAGCGTCCGCGTCAGAGGCGGCAACTCTATCAATGCGGGCAATGAGCCGCTGTTTGTCGTGGATGGCGTGATACTCTACGGCAGCAGTTCAACCGACGCCGGCGTCGGGCAGGTATCAGCCAGCCTCAACCCCCTTGCAGCCATCAACCCTAACGACATCGAGAGCATCGAGGTGCTCAAAGACGTCTCTGCAACGGCGATTTATGGCTCGCGCGGCTCTAACGGCGTGATTATCGTTACCACAAAAAACGGTCAGCGGGGCAAAGGCAAGATTGACTACCAGTACCAGACCGGATGGCAGCAGGCTACTAAAAAGTTAGACCTGCTGAACGCCTCCGAGTGGGCGGCGCTGAACAAAGAGATAGACCCCAACGGCTATTTCAAGGATTACAGCGACGTACAGATTGCCGCTCTCGGACAAGGCTACGACTGGCAAGAGGCGGCTCTGCGCACGGCTTTGACGCAAAGCCACCAGATTTCCTTCAGCGGAGGCGACGAGAAAACAAAGTACTTAGTATCAGGCAACTACACCAATCAGGACGGTATCTTGCTGAATACCAATTTCAAACGTTATACCGGACGTTTGAACCTCGACCGCGAAATAGTCCGCAATCTCACTATCGGGATTACTATCAACGCCAGCAAGATGAATCAGAACGGCTTGAACAGTTACCCCTCTTACGCCAGCGGTTTCAGCAGCCCTTTTGACGAGATAATCCGCACCTCGCCCGTCAATGCTATCTATGACGCAGACGGCAGTTACAATTACAGCAATGCCTTCGAGACGGGCGACCTTCGCAAAGGCGATGTTACAACAAACGCCATTTCAGACCTCGTCAATACTACGGCGCAAAACATCACCAACTCGCTGCTTGCCAACTTCTCGCTTAGTTACGTCATCATTCCGGGCTTGACGTTCAAAATCAATGCGGGAACGAACATCACCAACGCCACGCAGAACTATTTCGCCCCTGCCTATACTACGGGCGGCTTTTCTGCCGACGGATATGCAAGCGTCGGCAATCGCCGCACCGATATTTGGCAGTATGAATACACCCTCAACTACTCCAAACAACTGAACAGAGAGCACTACATAGACGTCCTGGCAGGATACACCACGCAGGATACCTATACCGAGAACGCAACTGCTTCATCTACAAGTTTCGCCAACGAACAACTGCTCTGGCACAGCCTTCAGAGTGGCGCCGTACGTCAGGCGCCGTCGTCAGGCGCTTCCGAAGCCATTCTTAATTCGCTGATAGGCAGGGTGAATTATACTTTCAGAAAGAAATATAACCTGACGGCAACTCTGCGTGCGGACGGCTCGTCCCGCTTTGCGGCGAACAACAAGTGGGGCTATTTCCCATCTGTCGGTTTATCTTGGAATGTCAGCGAAGAATCGTTCCTCAAAGGCATAAAACCTGTCAGCGAACTGAAACTGAGAGCGAGTCTCGGAACGGTCGGCAATCAGGAAATCGGCAACTATCAATATGCCGCCACTTACGGCACTACAAGCAACTATTCGTTCAACAATACGCTCGTAGTGGGATATACCCGCAGCCGTCCCGAAAATCCCGATTTGAGATGGGAATCAACCGCTTCGTATAATGCGGGCATTGACCTGAGCCTGTTTCAACACCGACTGAATATCACCGCAGACGCCTATTACAAAAAGACTTACGACTTGCTGCTATCTACGCCGACCGAGATTTCTACAGGTTTCAGTTCGGTGCTTCGCAACATCGGAAATATCAGCAATAAGGGCATTGAATTGGAAGTGCGCGGTAATATCATTGATACAAAAGAACTTAAATGGTCTCTTTCAGGTAATTTCGCCAAAAACATCAATCGTGTGCTCAGCCTTGGTCCGGGCATCGAAAATATCGGCACAAGCGTATGGCTCAATCAACCGCTCAATTCATACTATCTCATTGTCTATGACGGCATTGTGCAAAAAGGCGAAGACTTGTCGCAGATAGCGGGCCCGTCGTGGAAAACAACCGTTGAATATGGAGATGAAAAGTTTGTTAATCAGAAGGATGTAGTCCAAAATGGAGAAGAGGTTAAGGTTGTGGACGAGACAAACGACCGAGTGCTGCTCGGCACAAGCACCCCACCCTATACTTTCGGTTTCTCGACTACCATTTCTTACAAGGGGCTTAGCCTGTTGGCGCTGTTTCAGGGCGAAGGCGGCAACAAACTCTATAACTCTCTGCGCCAGTCGCTTGAACAACCAAACAAGAGTTACAACGGTCTTGCTACCCTCTTGGACAGATGGACGGAAAACAACCCTTCTACAACGATTCCGAAGGCGCGCAATATCTCAACCTCTTACAGCACAAGCCGTTACCTTGAAGAC
>JAISTJ010000206.1 GCA_031272655.1 Tannerella sp. | reverse complement strand
TGTCGAGGGTCAGCTCATCCGCAAGCGGCTCTACGGTCAGGTTGATGTTTTCGCGGAAACGGTCTTGCGGCGAACTTTTCTTGGAAAGAAGCACGAACTCCACGCCTGCAACGTTGCTTTGCAGCTCCCAGTCCGGCGGGAAATAAATCTCATACCGTTCTTGCAGCATCTTTGCCCAATTGCCGGGCTTCTCCGGCATGGCGACGGGTTCTGCTTTTTGTTGGTAACAGGTTGATAATGAGGTTGTTAGTAATAGGATTAAGCAATAGAACCGGTTTTTTTCCGGATTGCTTCGTTCCTCGCAATGACGTGGTACCTGAAGTTCTGGATTGCTTCGTTCCTCGCAATGACGTGGCGCCCGTAGTTCCGGATTGCTTCGTTCATGGACTGACATACCAACTAAGTATTTTTTCATTGAGCCATGAGAGACGGGTACGATAAAAATATTTCATGTTTGCAATCGCTTCCGGATATGTTAATTTTTCTTCTTCCTCGTTAGTATAGACCCTACTATAATAAGTCCACAGCTCGTTATTCAACTCTTCCGACAATATTAATTTATTGCTTTCGGTTTCAATCAGAGTTGCGACTTCGTCAAAAGCCGGTTTAAATCTTTTCCAACGTTCTTTTGCTTTATTTACAAAGACAGGATCCCTGAATAACCTGCCATACCAGAGGGCATCTGTACACATAAACCGAGAAGTATGCGAAGGTATGAATGTCGCTAAATCGAAATCCCATACAGGTCCCATTTTAAGTAATCCCAAGCGGTCTTTATACATATAACAGCTGCGAGGGTTAATGGGTTCGGCATTGCCAGTTATTTCATAAACAAACCACCAATCAATGAATGTTGTGTCATCTAAAAAATTCGCGTAAGCCCTTGAGGCAAGAGAATCCTTGTTATACAGCAGTTTTTCAACTGAGTCAATGTAATTGACGGCATATTCAAACTGAGCCGGTTGAAGAACATTGTCGTCCGGCTCTTTAAACATAATAGGGCTGTTTGTTATGGCAGAATGAAATTTGTTGATCTCGTCGAAACTGTTGTCTATTTCAAACAGGTAGCCTCCTGTAATAGATTCTTCATCAAGGTCTTCCGCTCCCATTTTAGTGATGTTGATGCGGTTTTCGTCTATCTCAATAGATTCACAAAGATAATAATTGCCGAGATGCACATCGTTGAGCATCACTTCTACGAACTGTCCGCGTGGCGTCCAGTCCAGACCTGTTCTTCTTGCCACTTCAAAAGCTATATAATTACGAATCAAAGTCCTGTCAATATAATTGGCAAGCAGTGTCCATCGTTTATGCTCCGGCATGCCGAGAATTTTACTTTTTGTATCTAATTTTATGGAGTAGGGTTTCTTTGGAAATTCCACCCATGTGGAGTTGCCGCGCCCGCGGATAGTGATTGACCCGCTGTAATCGTCAAAGTCCCCGAAGCCGATGATTTTCATAGTCGCTGCCATCCACGTTACTTTGTCGCGGATCTCGTCCCCGTTCAGCGTGTTGATAACGACAACCGGCAGCCCTGTGTTTTTCTTCCTTTCGATGGGAATTGCAGCGGAAGAAACCATCACTTCCTCATCATTCTGAACACCTGCCGAAATAACTATCGTAGTAGCCGTTTTATACGCTTCGTGATAGCCCCTGTCTTTGATATACGCCTTATACTGACCCTCTTTCAGGATGCCGTTGCGGTCGCGAGAAGGCTCAACGCGCGATAAATAAAACTTGTCAGGCTGAGTTACATAAGAAGAATAGGTAGGCAGCCTTAAGGCTGCGTCGAGGAAAACCTGACATGAAGGCGACGTAACGTCATAGTTAAAGACGGCATTCGACGGATTAACCCGAAACTCCACACAAACCTCCGTATTCTTCATAAAACGCACCTCCTGCGTCAGAATCACAATCCCTTCAGGTCTCACATTAGTTACCTCGACATCGCCTGATACATTGAATTTCAACGTCTGGCCATCTTTCAGGACGATAGTATATTCGTCATTACTAACTGTCAGGGATTCAACTACTTCCACAGGGAGCAGAACGGTCGTTGCGTCGGTAAATTTTATCTCCAAAAACTCGGAGTTGCCGACCGTTGTCCTGTTTGCCGAAGCGATTGTTTTGCCGGACATGTAAGCCGACTGCAGGCTTATGACGCTCTGAAGATTGCTGATATCGCCGTTCTGGTTGTTCAGTTGCCTGTTCAGATCTGCGATTTCTTTTTCAAGCTTCGACAGCTCATCGTCATAATCCTTGCACGACCATAAACACACTGATAATAAGCACAAAAGATACACGTAAAGTTTCATTTCACCGGAGGTTTAAAAAAGAGGCGGAGACTTGCCGAAACAAATTTCTCCGCCTCCTCAAATAAAGTGGGTTTTATAAATTCATTACCTTAAAAGGTCTGTAAATGAAGAGTTTCCAAGAAGTTTGGCGAACTCGAGGTCGTTAGCAGCTTCTTTAGCCAAAGAGCGGTCTTTGCTGATAGCTGCTTTGAGGTTGCTGACAGCGCCGGTAGCGTCGTTGGTGCGTGCAGAAACGATTGCTTTCAGATAGTCTGTTACGGCGGTCGGTTTCTTAACGGCGCTAAGTGTCTGGGCAGCAGCGCTATAGTCCTTTGTAAGCAACTGTGCTAAAGCGGCATTGTTAGTCTTGGCGCCTGCGAATGCGCTAACAGCCTTGGCATAGTCGCCCTGCTGCAGATAGAGCAGGCCGAGAGCCTCGCCGAGTTCGGGCACATTTGAAGCGCTGCCGAGCAACTGCTGGGCTTTGTCCGTATCGCCTTTCAAAAGCGACAGCAGTCCGAGGTTGATGTTCGATTCGCTGTTGTTCTTGATTGAGTTTGCTTTGTTGAACATCTCTTCTGCCTTGGTGAAATCGCCTGCAATATAGCGCTGTATGCCTATATTGTTCCATGTGCGGTAGTCGTTGGGATAGAGGCTGCTTGCTTTCGTGTAGATAGCCTCTTTCTCGGCGTCGCTGTTAGTCAGCGTTGCAGCGTAAAGTATCTCTTCGATGTTGAGATTGGCCGGATTGCTCTTTGCGAGCGAAGCTATCTCTTCGTCCGACTTGCCGATGATCTCAATGTTAGCGATCAGGCGTGAACGGCGCAACTGCGGAAGTATCTCTTCTGCAAGCGATTTGAATACCGTTGAAATGTTTTTGATCTCGCGCTCCCTTTCCTCAGGATCTTTGTACATAGACAAAACGCGGAGTACAAGGTCTTTGTCCTGAAGGTTCGATTTTGAAACAAGCTCTTGGAAGCCTTCCCAGTCTTCAGCTGTGTAGTGAGCGTCAACGGGAACGTCTATCTTCCTCTTTTTCAGTTCTTTGCTGATGTAAGAAGCTGTGTTGCCTTCGCGTTTGGCGGCCAATTTATCGTTCAGGTCTAAACCGCCGTCAGGTGATGCGTAAGCCGAGATTTCAACCGCAACGTTCTGGTTGGGAGCTTGGTTTGCATTCTCAACGAGGTTCTTCCACTCGCTGATTTCCTGCTTGTTAAGCTCTTTTGAACGAAGCTCGGCCTGCTGGATAAGGAAGAGGATGTTGGCGTCGTAAGCCTCTTTGATGATGCGCTGGAACTTGTCGGCGCCGACAGCCGGGTTAGCCGTAGCTGCGTCTGCAAGCGCAGAGGTAGCTATCACGCCCTCGCCGATCTTCAGGTCGGGCAGCTTCACCGTCTTGTTCTTGATCTTGGCATCGAAGGTGAGGTACAGCTCCGATTTTTTCATCGCGGGGATGTAATCGAAGGTAGTGCGCATGGTGGCATTGCCGCCGTTTTTGTAGTCAACTACCTGATTGTTAGCTTTTACCTTCTCGCCTTGGAAGGTGTAAGATGTGCCCCATGTCTCGCCTGTATCGTAGCGGAGAACGGGGGTTACTGTTACAATGGCATTTTTGTTAAACCATTTGGCAGGGAACGTGGCGCTGATAGTAACCGGCACCTTGCCGCCAATAGCCTCAAGGGGCTGCGGCTCTGCTTTGACATACTGCCCGGTGAGTGGTGTAAGTTTACCCGAGCACGAAGAAATTGCAAAAACTGCAATGATTGCCAGTACAGGCAAAAAGATTTTTTTGTTCATAACGTGAATTTTTTAATTTATAATTTGTTTATATCGTGTTATTCAATTACTTAGTAATCTACGAGCCGTCCATTCTCCCGGACGGGTGCGCAAAATTAGTAAATTCTTTTTTGTTATTAGCAAATTTTTCAAAAAAAATTTTTCAAAAATATTACTTTTGTATTCCGAAAAAGTTTGAAATTTATGATAATTACGGTTAGAGCACCTCGTAGGCTCGATTTTGATATTTCTTTGCCGGCGTCAAAAAGCATCAGCGCCCGCGTTCTTGTGATGAATGCGCTTGCAAATCGCCCCGCAATCCTGAAAAACATCTCCGATTGCGACGATACAACCGCATTAATTTCGGCCCTATCAACGGACAAACCCCGTCATAGCGAACCCGACAGTCCCCGTCAATGCGAACCCGCCACCCCCCGTCATTGCGAGGAACGAAGCAATCCAGCCCCCGCCAATCTCAATTCTCAATTCTCAATTCTCAATTCTAAATTGGATATCGGCCCCGCCGGCACCGCAATGCGCTTTCTAACAGCCTATTACGCCTCATGCCCCGTCACCGACGTAATCCTGACAGGTTCCGAGAGGATGAAAAACCGCCCCATAGCCCTGCTTGTGGACGCACTCCGGCAGCTCGGCGCCGACATCTCATACACCGAAAAAGAGGGCTACCCCCCGCTTCATATCCGAGGCAGACGGCTTCAAGGCGGCGAGATAAGCCTCGACGGCGGCGTCAGCTCCCAGTATATTTCCGCCCTGCTTATGACAGCCCCAGTGATGACCGACGGCCTGACCCTCCACCTGACGGGCGACATCATCTCACAACCGTATATCAACCTGACACTGTCCCTGATGCGGCAGTTTGGAATAGAAACAGCTGAAACCAACGAAACCGGCAATCCGGAAAACTCCTCAAACGCCCTAAACTCTGCAAACTCAAAAAACAAAGAACAACTAAGAACAACAAAAATAAACAACCAAACATACAGTCCGCCCGCCGTGTTTACGGTTGAATCGGACTGGAGCGCCGCTTCTTACTGGTATGAGATTACAGCCCTCAGCCGCGATGCCGGT
>JAISTJ010000011.1 GCA_031272655.1 Tannerella sp. | reverse complement strand
CTCTCAGTTCTTTGCCGGTGAGTTTGATGAAGAGTTCATCGAGGTTAGCGGCTTGACCGTCGTTGAGCAGGGTTTGAAGGGAGCCTTCGCGCAGTATCACGCCGTCGTCCACAATTATTATATGGTCGCACAGCGATTCTGCTTCTTCCATATAATGAGTAGTGAGGATTAGCGTCGTATCACCTTCATCTTTAAGAGATTTGAGGATGTTCCAGAGGTCGAAGCGCGAGTGCGGGTCAAGTCCGGTAGTTGGTTCGTCGAGAAATAGGATGCGCGGGCGGTTTAGCAGCGCCACAGCGAGCGCTAACCGCTGCCGTTGCCCGCCGGAGAGCGTCCCTGTCAGCGCTTTGCGTTTCTCTTCAAGACCTGTAAGCGTTATCACCTCTTCCACACGGGCGAAATTCATGCGGAAGAACGAGGCAAAGAGGCAAAGCGTCTCTGTAACAGTCAGTTTCTCGGTGAAGCGCGTTTCCTGAAGTGACAAACCGATGATGCGCCGCAGCTCTTTCTCATGCCGCTGCCAGTTCATACCCTCGATGCGGATTGTGCCGCTGTCGGGTTTGCGCAAGCCTTCCATCATCTCCACGGTAGTAGTTTTGCCTGCGCCGTTAGGGCCGAGCAACGCGACATATTCTCCCGCTGTGATATTCAGAGAAATACCCCGCACAGCATGCACATCCTTGAACGATTTACAAATATCTTTGACCTCAATCTGATACATCAAAATCTCTAATAAAAACCGCCACAAAGTAAGTGATTTTTAGCGAATTTTCTTATTTTTTTGCCGAAAAATTTGGCGGATTAAAAAATTATTCGTTTCTTTGCACTTTAAAATTAATACGGTATGAGCAATTTTTTTAAAACATTTTTTGCTGCATTGGCAGCAGTTATAGTCGGAGCGATACTGTTCTCGATTATAGGATTCATCATGTTCGCAGGCATGGCCGCAAGCATGGGCAGTAAATCAGCGTATATCCTGAAAGACAGGACAGTACTGCAAATTGACCTCAACGGCGAATTTTCCGAGCGCGAGAACGACAGTCCGTTGAACGCTTTCACCGGTGGCTCTACAAGCGGCATTGACGAGACTGTCAAGGCCATCCGCAAGGCTAAAGACAACGATTTTGTCAAAGGGATCTACCTGAAAGCCGGCGCTATCAGCGGCGGCGTTGCAAGTTACGAACCAATCCGACGGGCGCTTGCCGAATTCAAGGAAAGCGGCAAGTGGGTCGTCGCTTACGGGGACACCTATACTCAAGGCGCCTATTACATTGCGTCGGTAGCCGACAAAATCATCATTAACCCGCTGGGATTAATAGAATTTATGGGTATGGGAAGCACTTTTGCTTCCGTACGCGGCATGTTCGATAAGCTTGGCATTAAATATCAGGTATTTAAAGTCGGGACATACAAGTCGGCTGTTGAACCATACATTCAAGACAAAATGAGCGACGCCAACCGCGAGCAGGTTTCTTCGTTCCTCAACAGCACGTGGTCGCATATCTTGAAAGGCATTTCCGAGAGCCGCAACCTGTCGGTCGAAACTCTCAACGATTACGCCGACCGCTGCCTGCTTTTCACCCCTGCAGATTCGCTTGAAATGCTTGGAATGGTTGATACTCTGCTATATACGCCTGATGTAGAGGCATATCTGAAACAACTCACGGAGACGAAAGATAAAGACAAACTGCGCATTGCGACTGTTAAAAATCTTCAGAGCGTCCCCAATAAGCAAGACCACAAGAAGAGCAAAGACCGCATCGCGGTGTTGTTTGCCGAAGGACAAATTCTCTCGGACGAAGCAACCTCTTCACCTCTGCTTTCGGATCTGGCTATTACCGCCAAAGAGTTTGTCGCCGAACTGAAGAAACTTAAGGAAGACGAAAACGTCAAAGCCGTCGTGTTCCGCGTCAATTCGCCGGGAGGCAGCGCTTATGCCAGCGAACAGATATGGAATGCAGTCGTCGAACTGCGCGAAGTTAAACCTGTCGTCGTTTCGATGGGAACATACGCAGCATCAGGCGGTTACTATATCTCATGTGCAGCTAACAGCATAGTCGCCGAGCCGACCACTCTTACCGGCTCAATAGGTATCTTCGGACTTTTCCCCGACGGCGAACAAATGGCAAAAAACATAGGACTTAGCTTTGACGAGGTGAAAACTAACCGCCACAGTAATTTCGGCGGCGCAAGTTTCGGCATCCCGATGCTTGTCAGCGCAATGTCGCGCGGCATGACCGACGAAGAAAGCAAGTTGTTGCAAAGCTACATTGAACGCGGCTACGACCTGTTTACGACCCGCTGCGCCGACGGACGCTCCATGACAAAAGCAGAAATTGACGCTATCGGTCAGGGTCGCGTTTGGACAGGCGCTCAGGCACTTGAGATAGGTTTAGTGGACAAGCTCGGCGGTCTCGACGACGCCATAGCTATTGCCGCCGAGAAAGCCGGAATAGAGGAATATCGGATAAAGGAATATCCTGTTAAAGAGGACTTTATGACTAAGTTGATGAAAAGCACTATGGATGGCGCCAAGATGCGCTTCATCAAGTTTATCACCAACGAAGACGACCTCAAAAACAGCCTCATAGAAAAAACAATCCGCACCACCGATATCCGCCAAGCCGTAATGACAGAACGGGTTGTGTTCTGACTTTTGACATATTCATTGTAAGTGTTGCACTTTCAATGATAAAAAATTTTTAATTTTTCAATTGTTATTTGTCAATTTATTCGTATCTTTGCGGGCGAATTGATAAATAATAATTTATGAGTGAGAAGAGAAAAATATCGGTATTGTTCCTTGTTATCGCTAATGTGATAATGACGGTTCATGCTTTTATTCCTCATCATCACCATAATCACTTCTCGTTATTGGAATATTACACTCACTGCGACTGCAACCATATAGCAATAAGCCACCATGAGTCGCAGCCGGAGGGTCTTGCCCACGAACATGCAAACCATGAAGATGATGAAGCGTATTGTTCAATGGGTAGTTATTTTATCGGCTCACATTCAGAAAGTTACGATAAAATTGTTGTTTTGCCGACTTTTCAGCCGTTACATTGCAACCTGTATCAGCAAGAGCTGACACATATAAAAATTCCTGAAAACAGATGCCTTAAAAAACCTTACTTATTACATGATTATGAGGCGATTATAGCTTCAGTAGGCGGTTTGCGCGCTCCGCCGGTTTAAATGTTGTATTTCATTTTATTTAGTTATTAGACGTTACATGTAACGTCTCTATATGATTTTTATTTAACTAACAGCCAACAATTTATGAAAAAATATAAGTTTTTGACGGTTATGCTGCTGGCGGCATATACCGTTGTGGGATGTGCGGAAAAGCACAGTCACGAACATAAAGAAGCGCACGAGGAAGAAGAAGCCAATATTGTGATGTTCACGGAAGCGCAGGGTCTCAAAGCCGGACTGCAGACCGAACAAGCCGTAAAAGAGCCGTTCGGTCCGGTAATTCGCACTACGGCGCAGATTTTGACCGCAAGAAAAGACGAGCATGTTATTATAGCTAAAACAAGCGGAACAGTCTTATTTTCAGGCATTGACGTACTTGAAGGCAAGGAAGTCAAGGCTGGACAGGTGTTGTTTTCGGTTTACAGCGGTGAAATGATTGATAATAACCTTGTTATGCGATACACAGAGGCGGAAAGCAATTATAAACGCACAAAAGCGGAATACGAACGCAAGAAAGACCTTGCAGATAAGCGACTTGTATCAACAAGAGAGCTATTGCAGGCCGAAACTGACTTTATTAATGCCGAAACAGTTTACGAAATCATCAAGCGCAATTTTTCGTCGGGCGCTCATACAGTAAAATCACCTATAAACGGTTATATAACAGATATTTTGGTGCAAAACGGCCAGTACGCCGAAGCGGGTCAGCCTTTAGCGGAGGTTTCCCAAAACAAAGAGCTGTATATCAGGGCGGAAGTGCAGACGAGGTATTATGAAGCCCTCGAAGCGATTACCACTGTGAATATCAGGACATTGAGAAACAGACATACTTTCACGCTCGAAGAGCTTGAAGGTCAGGTAGTTTCATACGGAAAAACGGCAGACGCCGATAATCCGCTTATTCCTGTGATTCTCAAGGTAAAAAACAAAAAAGAATTGATGCCGGCCGGCAGTTTTGTAGAGCTTTTTATCAGGACGCAAACCGACAGGCAGGCGCTAACGATTCCTAAGGAAGCGGTTATTGAAGAGATGGGCGCTTATTTTGTGTTTGTTGAGACCGACGAGCCGGAGCATTACGAGAAGCGTGCGGTAGTTACGGGCGCGACAGACGGGCTTCGCATCGCGATACTTGAAGGCTTGCAGGAAGGCGAAACGGTAGTCTGCAAGGGCGCTGTAAACATCAAGCTTGCACAGTCGAGCGGCGCGTTGGACACTCATGCGGGTCATGTACATTAAAATCAACAAATTATGCTTAATACAATAATAAAATTTTCGTTACAAAACAAGCTGTTCATCCTGCTCGGAACACTGTTAATCACGGTCGGAGGTCTCTATATAGCGGACAAAACCGATATAGACGTCTTTCCCGACCTGACTGCGCCGACGGTTGTGGTGATGACCGACACGAAAGGGATGTCGGCGGAAGAAACCGAGCGGCTTGTAACGTTTCATATTGAGACAGCCGTCAACGGCGCCACCAACGTCAGGCGCGTACGTTCCGCTTCAATGCAGGGATATTCGTTTGTCTGGGTAGAATTTGAGTGGGGTGCGGATATCTTCAAAGCGCGTCAGACGGTAAGCGAAAAGATTGCAACCCTGTCCGGCGACGCCATGCCTCAAGGCATAACCCCCACGCTTGCCCCGCAATCAAGCGTGATGGGCGAAATACTTTTCATCGGTTTGCAGGCCGATTCGACGTCAATGATGGACTTGCGGACGATTGCCGAGTGGACTGTCAAACCCGCTATCCTCGCTACCGGCGGTGTCTCGCAGGTAACGATTATCGGCGGCGATTACAAACAGTATCAGATACTTGCAGACCCGCAAAAGATGAGCGTTTACGGCGTTACGATGGAAGAGCTGGCGAGAACAGGCCGTTTTTTGAGCGAAAACTCGTCCGGCGGCATCCTTAGAGACTATGGTAATGAGTACGTTATCAGGGGAATAGCCCGCACAAGCGACCCTGAAGAAATAGGCTCTACATACATTAAAACCGTTAAGGGTAAGCCTGTTACTGTTGCCGACGTGGCGGAAGTGAAGACAGGAAGCGCCGTTCGCTTAGGGTACGCATCCCAAAACGCGCGTCCGGCAGTAATCCTTTCCATATCTAAACAGCCGAATATCAACACTTTAAACGTTACTCAAAATATCGAGAAAAATCTTGAGGCTATCCGCAGGACACTTCCCAAAGACGTCAAAATGGACACGCACATTTTCCGTCAGGCCGATTTCATCGAATCGTCGGTCAGGAATGTGGGCGAAGCGCTGATTGAAGGCGCTATATTCGTGATAATCATACTGTTCCTGTTTCTTGCAAGCATCCGCACAACGATTATTTCGGTCGTTGCAATACCCGTTTCACTGCTCGGTTCCATGATAATCCTTTATTATACCGGCATGAATATCAACACAATGACGCTTGGAGGTTTATGTATTGCCATCGGTTCGCTCGTTGACGACGCCATTATTGACGTCGAAAATGTATATAAACGCCTGAAACACAATCATATACTACCACCGGAACAGCGAGAAAAGACTACGGATATAATTTTTCACGCCTCGAAAGAAATAAGAGCGTCCATTATCAACGCCACATTTATTATAATAGTAGCGTTTTTGCCCCTGTTTTTCCTTTCGGGGATGGAAGGGCGGATGCTCAAACCGCTTGGAATAGCCTATATAGTAGCGCTTTTCATGTCGCTGATTACGGCAATGACGCTTACGCCGTTGATGTGCCGTATGATGCTTTCGGGCGAAAAATATCTTGGCAAAAACGAAAAAGACAGTTGGCTATCGCGCAAGCTCTGTTCCATCTATAAAGTGTCGCTTGAATGGACGCTAAAGCACAGAAAATCAGTACTTTATGGCACAGTAGCCATGTTTGTTACCGCTGTAGCGCTGTTTTTCCTGATGGGCAGGAGCTTTTTACCCGATTTCAACGAAGGCTCGCTGACTATTTCCGCTATCACTTCGCCGGGCGTTTCGCTTGATGAGAGCGATCGTCTGGGCAATCTTGCCGAAACAGAACTGCTGAAGATACCTGAAGTAGTCAGCACAGCGCGACGCACGGGTCGCGGGGAGCTTGACGAGCACTCGCAGACGGCAAACAGCTCGGAGATTGATGTCAAGTTCAACCTCGACAAACGCACACGCGATCGCGAAGCTTTTATGGCGGAAGTCCGCAAGACCCTCGCCGGGGTTCCGGGCATCGCCACCACCGTCGGGCAGCCGCTCGGACACCGTATTGACCACATTCTTTCCGGTACGAGGGCGAATATCGCTATAAAGCTGTTCGGAACCGATATAAGCGCACTTTTTATGCTCGGAAACAGGATCAAAGCGGCGATTGGCGGCATTGATGGCTTGGTGGACGTGTCGGTTGAACAGCAGACAGAAACGCCGCAGCTGCAAATCCGCCCAAACAGAGGCATGTTGGCGCGTTACGGCATCACGATGGAAGATTTTAACAGCTTCGTCGGGATGGCTTTTCAAGGCGAGAAATTAGCGGATATCTATGAAGGGCAGCGTAGTTTCGACCTTGTACTGAAGCTCGACAGCAACTACACCGGCAGTATGGAAAAAATCAAAACCGCCCTGATTGACGTCGGCAACGGGAGAAAAGCGCCTCTTGAAGAAGTGGCCGAAGTAGTTTCGACCGGCGGTCCAAGTTCCATATCAAGGGAGAATGTGCAACGGAAAATCGTCATCTCTGCAAATGTGGCCGGCAGGGACTTAAAAACCGTTGTGGACGACATCAAAAACAATATCGAAACAAAGATACAACTGCCTGAAAATTACCGCATTGAGTACGGCGGACAGTTTGAAAGCGCAGAAAAAGCAACTCGGACATTATTTATCACCTCGTTAGTCGCAATCTGCATCATTTTCCTGCTGCTTTTCGGCGAGTTTCGCAATGTAACTCTCTCTGCCACAGTGCTTTTAAATTTGCCATTAGCGCTGATAGGCGGCGTGTTAGCGGTATTTTTCACTTCCGGCACAGTGAGCATCCCCTCCGTCATCGGTTTCATCACCCTCTTCGGCATCGCCACTCGCAACGGCATCCTGCTCGTCTCGAATTACGAGATGCGGCACAAACACGATGCCACGACCCCTACCCGCGAAATCGTCGTCAACGGCTCGCTCGACCGCCTTAATCCTATCCTTATGACAGCCCTGACAGCTGCTTTAGCCCTGATACCGCTTGTTTTTCAGGGAGATAAGTCCGGCAATGAGATACAAAGTCCTATGGCTGTGGTAGTTCTGGGCGGTTTAATAACTTCAACATTACTAAATATTTACATCATTCCTGTGATTTATGAGATCGTCCATAAAAAAAAATGCAAATTTTGAGGATAAATTTTGAAAATATAAAGAAAAATATTATTTTTGTACCCGAAAAGGCATAAAATTTTTTATGAACAAGTTAATAATCATATTTTTAACTGTTTTTCAAGGTATTGCAGCAACAGCGCAAAAGCCCCCCAAGTGGGTGGAAAAAGCGTCGAAAGCAGTTTTTGTTTTGGAGGCGACGTCGAAAACCGGCGTGAGCAAATCGGGCAACGGTTTTTTCATAAGTGAAAAAGGCGAGGCTGTGGCATCATACGAGGTATTCCGTAACGCCGAAAAAGCTGTTGTAACTACCTCTGAAGGCGTAAAGTTGAACGTAACACAGGTTATCGGCGCCGATGACATGTACGGCGTGGTGCGATTCAAAGTGGCCAATGTGCCGAAAAAGCTTGATTATCTGAAGGTTGCGCAGTTATCGCCTGCCGTTGGAGAGACAAGTTATCTGTTGCCTTCAAAAGAGGAAAACAAGCTTACTCAGGGCGCGATAGCGGAAGTCAGCAAGATGAAAGGCTCTTTCGATTACTTCCGGATAGACCGTCCGCTGCCCGTATCGCAAGAGAACTACCCGCTTCTGAACAGCGCGGGAGAGGTGTTTGCCATGTCACAGGCGGACGCTTCCGGCAAAGGTAAAACTTACGGATTATCAATAGCTTACATACAAAGTTTGCATGCCACGACAACAGATATGTTCAAGCGTGCGTACTCCGAGATTGGGATACGCACAGTGTGGTCGTCCGACTACAACGAAGCCCGCATCTCGCTGATGCTGTACGCCTCCCAGCAGGACGCCGTAACGTACCTTGAGACGCTAAACGACTTCGTTTCCACCTTCCCCGACAATGCCGAAGGTTATATCAGCCGCGCCACCCACTACGCCTTTCACCGTAGCGAACTCGGCAGTGGCGACGCACAAGAAAACCTCGACCTCGCCGAAGCAGACCTTGAAACGGCATCCAAACTGAACAAAAACAAAGGCGACGGATGGTTTGAAAAAGCGAAACTTATTTATAATGTGGTACTTAACGATTCTACTTTGCAATATAAAAACTGGAACACGGCGACAGCCGACGAATACCTGCAAAATGCGCTGAAAGAAGACAGCCGCCCCGAATATTACATGCTTGCGGGCGATATCGCTTTCGGCAAGCAGGATTATGAAAAGGCATTCGAGAATTATTCCATTGTAAATCAGAGCAATGAGGCGTCGGGGCTTTCATTTTATTTTGCGGCAAAGTGCAAACAGCAGATGGAAGGCTCTAACCCGTTTGAAATCATTACATTATTAGACAGTGCGGCAAGCAAAAGTCCCGACACGGAGGCTGCCGGCTATGTGCTTGAGATTGCAGAGCTGAAAACACAGATGGGACTGTTTGCCGATGTAGTTAAGGAATACGACAGGTACTGGCTGCTTTCCGGCGGCAATGCTAATGACGTTTTCTACTACTATCGCGAGCAGGCGAAGTTCCGCTCCGAAGATTTTGAGGGCGCAATGAGTGATATTGACAAGGCAATAATGGCTTCGGACGGGCTTAATCCTGTATATTACGCCGAGAAAGCGTCTGTGTGCCTGCGACTTAAAGATTACCTCAAGGCGCAGGAGAACGCAGGCAAGGCTATAGAGCTGCAACCAGATTTTGCTTCGGCATACAGAATACTGGGAGTCAGCCAGTTACGTCAAGAGAAGAAAAAAGAAGCCTGCGTAAGTTTCAATAAGGCGAAAGAGCTTGGAGACGCTGTGGTTGAGCGACTTATAAAAGAAAATTGTAAATAATTAAAATAAAAACATTAAGAAAATGAACAGTACAAACATCATGAATCAGGCGGCTGACAATATAAGAATACTTGCCGCATCAATGGTAGAGAAAGCAAAATCGGGTCATCCCGGAGGCGCAATGGGGGGAGCGGATTTCGTCAATGTGCTTTACAGCGAATTTCTCAATTACGACCCCGATAAGCCTGATAACCCTTTCCGCGACCGTTTCTTTCTTGATCCCGGACACATGTCTCCAATGCTGTATTCGGTGCTCTCGCTTGCAGGTCTTTTCCCGTTGAAAGAGCTTCCAAACTTCCGCCAATGGGACAGTTTGACGCCCGGACACCCCGAATTGGACGTAATGAGAGGCATTGAGAATACATCGGGTCCGCTCGGCCAGGGACATGCAATGGCTCTCGGAGCAGCTATTGTGGAACGCTTTCTGGTTCAGCGTTTTGGAGAATGGATGGCGCATAAGACATACGCCTACATTTCCGACGGCGGCATTCAGGAAGAGATATCGCAAGGTGTCGGACGTATAGCCGGACATCTGGGGCTGAGCAATCTGATAATGTACTACGATTCAAACAACATCCAGCTTTCAACAAAAGTGGAAGAGGTTGATACTGAGGATGTTGCAGCAAAATACAAGGCATGGAACTGGTATGTAATAAAAATTGACGGCAACTCGGCAGACGAGATCCGCAAAGCCCTCAAAGCGGCAAAAGCGGAGAAAGAGCGCCCAACGCTTATCATCGGCAAAACAATTATGGGCAAAGGCGCTGTAGATGCCAACGGAAACAGCTTCGAGAATATGGTTTCGACCCACGGTCAGCCCCTCTCGGCAGCAGGCGCCGACTATGCCGCTACTATCAAAAATCTCGGTGGCGACCCCGAAGACCCGTTCAAGATCTTCCCCGAAGTGGAAAACTTGTACGCCGAACGCCGGAAAGCGCTTAAGAAATGGGCGCAAACGATGGCCGCAAACGAAGATAAATTTCGCGCCGAAAGACCCGAACTTGCCTTAAAATTAGATCATTACTTCAACGGCAAACTACCGAGGATAAACTACAATAACATTGACATGAAGCACGACATCGCCACCCGCGCCGCTTCCGCTACGATGCTCGGCCTGTATGCGCGTAACGTCGGCAACATGATCGTTGCGTCGGCCGACCTCAGCAACTCGGACAAAACCGACGGCTTCCTGAAACATACCAAAGCGTTCACCAAAGGTGATTTCAGCGGCCAATTCCTCCAGATTGGCGTTAGCGAGCTGACAATGGCATGCATCATGAACGGCATGGCGCTTCACGGCGGCGTTATCCCCGTATGCGGCACGTTCTTCGTCTTCTCCGATTATATGAAACCAGCAGTAAGGCTTGCAGCGCTGATGAAACTGCACGTGATATACGTCTGGACACACGATTCGTTCCGCGTCGGCGAAGATGGCCCTACTCATCAGCCTGTTGAACATGAAGCCCAACTGCGACTGATGGAAAACATCAAGACACACGACGGCAAGCGGTCAATGACGGTGTTCCGCCCTGCAGACGCCGAAGAGACTATTTTTGCATGGAAATATGCCATAGAAAGTTCGCGCCCCGTTGCGCTTATTTTATCCCGCCAGAACATCAAAAACCTGCCTGCCATTAGCGGCAGCCGCCGTTTCGACGCCCAACAGCTGAAGAAAGGCGGATATATCGTTCAGGACTGCAAAGGAACGCCCGCCGCAGTGCTTATCGCTAACGGCTCGGAAGTTACAACCCTCTTTGAAGGCGCCGAAAAGTTGATGAAGAAAGGCTACCGCGTGCGTATCGTTTCTATCCCGTCGGAAGGTCTTTTCCGCGACCAGAGCGCTATCTACCGCAGTAGCATCCTTCCCAAAGGGGTTGTCCGCTTCGGCCTGACCTCCGGACTGCCCGCTACACTACAGGCGCTTGTAGGCGACAACGGCTCCATCTTCGGCATGAACTCTTTCGGATTCTCGGCTCCATACAAGACCCTTGACGAGAAACTCGGATTTACTGGCGAAAATGTCTATAAACAAGTAATGAACTTGGTAAAATGAACTTTGTCGGCGACACGATAGGTCTGGCTTGCGACCATACGGGTTTTGAGCTGAAAGAACGTATCAAAACGCTTCTCACCGAGAGGGGGCTTAAATACGAGGATTTCGGCGCATACAATACCGAACGCAGCGATTATCCCGATTTTGCCCATAAATTGGGCGATGCCATTGAGAGTGGGCGGCTCTCAATGGGTATTGCCTTGTGCGGCACAGGCAACGGCATGGCTGTAACCCTCAACAAATACCCTCACATCAGGGCAGGTCTTGCATGGAACGAAGAGATAGCCCGCTTAGTCAGCGCCCATAACCTGTCGAACGTCCTTGTCCTGCCCGCCCGCTTCATCACTGCCGACGAAGCCCTTAAATGCGTCTCTAAATACTTGGACACCCCCTTTGAAGCCGGCAGACACCTTGAACGGATCCGGGCTATTTGAGGTTGGAAGTTTGAGATTTGAAGTTTGAGGTTGGGAGTTTGAAGTTTTTAAGTTTGAGGTTTGGGTTGGAATATGATAGCAGCTTTTTTTGTAGGAGGATTAGACCGTCTCTCTTTTTGGCTAATATTGAGAGGATTACATACACTACAAGGGCTAATGTCAACGAAAAAATAAAATAGCCGACAGAGGCACTCTGCTGCAAAGGCTCGCTATAACAGAACTCCGGCGCAACCTGTATCAAACCGGACATCTGATTTTGCACCTGCCCTATAGGTTTACCGCCTGATTTACTGTATGTTACAACAGAGACATAACCATGCTTGGTAAGGTACAAAGTATGGCACTTCCTCATCTCGACAGCGCCCTTGCTTACCGAAAAATAACTTCGCAGGCAATAATTTGCTTCATCAGGTATCATTTTGTCGAAACGCACTGATAGTGTGTCGCTTCTGACTTCATTTTGCCTGTTCAAAACTGTAATCTCATCAATAATTTGCTTAAAAGTCAAGTTCGTAAGTTCCTTATTTACAGGCATAAAATGCGTTACCACAAAATTGCCTTCAAAGTAATCTTGCTGATTAACAGGGAATAATCCACAATCAATCTTCGCATCTTGCTGAAGATCGGGGGCAATACTTTCCGCAGGAATCAAATCCCACCCTTCCGGAACCTGTACGGAATAATCATATAATGAGCCGGTTACGCGAAAAACACCGGCAGTTGCCGCGACATAATGGCTGGCAATAAAAATTATACACAAATACGCTTTATACATACTTTTTTTCTTTAAAATCCGCTGCAAAGATAAAACAACAAAATGAAATAAAAAAATTGATTTCCGCAACCGATTTCACGAAGAAGTTGCATTTTATGTACACAAAATGCAACTTTGACTGCGAATGTTGCATTTTTTGCAACTTTCAAACAGCGAAAGTGTCATTTTTTGTCATTTTCAAGGTCGAAAATAAAAGTTTGTTACAAAAAATGACACATAATTTTAAGTTAAATTCATCGTTGAAACAGATTTTTTTTACAGAAATGCGTTATTATAAAAAATTTTATTATTTTTGCGGTCAGAATTTCAACATTTAATAACAATGAACACAGAATTATTGGAGAAACTTGCCGCTCTGACAGAGACGGGCAAAGTAAACAAGGCGCTGAACAAAGGAGAAAACGGCGTTGACGAGTTAACAAAACAGGCGCTCGATGAAGGCATCGAACCCGCCACAGTATTGGACGCGCTGGTGAAGGGCATGAGCATCATCGGCGAGAAATTTGCGCAGGGCAAGGCTTTCGTGCCGAACATGCTGCTCGCTGCAAAGGCTATGAGCGCAGGTATGGCGCACCTGAAGCCCTTCTTCACATCGGGGCAGGTCAAGCGCAAAGGCACTTTCGTGATAGGTACCGTCTTCGGCGACCTGCACGACATCGGCAAGAACCTCGTAGCCATGATGGTAGAAGGTTCGGGCTGGGAGGTGATAGACCTCGGCGTGGACGTCAAGCCGGAGAAGTTTATCGACG
>JAISTJ010000111.1 GCA_031272655.1 Tannerella sp. | reverse complement strand
CCCGAACAGGATTATTTTATCAAAGGCGGTTCTGCCGGTAGAAAACTTGCCCCGATTAGGGACGTGAACAGCCCTTACCGCACTGTTTCGTACGGTCCGCTGCTTTTCGCTCTTCCTGTTCGCGATATTGATCCCAACAATCAGGCGCCAGATGTAAAATGGCAATACGCCCTCGCTTCAAACGATGTAAGTGACTATGTAATAGAGCGTTCCGCGATGCCGGCGCACTGGTCATGGCAGATTGACGACGCACCCATAAGGCTCAAAACCACGGCCGTAGCGTTCGACTGGCAGCCCACCCCCGTACTGCCCCTGCCGAAAGAACCGGTCGCAAACGGCACAAAGGAAGAAATAACCCTCATCCCTTACGGCTGCACCAAATTTCGCATCACAATGTTCCCGATAGCGCTTTAGTTCAACATCACCTGACCTCCGGTAATCGGCAACGCCTGCCCTGTTTCGCAGGTCTGGTCAATCAGATACAGGATTGCTTTCGTAACATCCTCAGGAGCAGTACCTTTGCGCATCGGCACCTGATCCATGTAGTATTTGCGGACGTCTTCAATCGTCTTGGCGCCGGGCACTTTCCCCGCGTTAAGGTATTGAACAAACAAGCCGTTTTCAGGGTTCGACCAAAGCGGACCTTCGTAAAAGTTGCCCGGACAGATGGAATTAACTTTTATCCTGAAAGGCGCCAGTTCAAGGGCGAACGACTGCGTCAACCCTACCCCGCCGAACTTGCCGCCCGCATAAGCGAAATTGGCTTTTGAGCCTCGTAAGCCCGATTTGGAATTTATCTGAATTATATCACAGTAATTATCAGGCGCATAGCGGTTTTGAAGTTTCATAACCGGCGAAACGGCTTTTGCACAGTAGAAATAAGCGTTGTAATTGATTTTTGTAACAAACTCGAAGTTTTCGGGCGTCATGTCGTCCAACCCTCCTGCGCGAAGCACTCCGGCATTGCTAACAAAGGCGTCAATGCCTCCGAAGTTAGTAACAGTCTCATTGATAAGGTTTTGCAGGCTTGCCATATCTGCTACATTTGTCTTAACAAAAATGGCGCGGTTCTTTTTTGCCTCATTATTAAGACTTTCCGCCGTAGCCATCCCTACAGGCTCGTTCAGGTCGGCAACAACAATATTGGCGCCTTCCCGAATCAGGCAGCGCGCAATACCTTCGCCAAAACCCTGCGCAGCGCCGGTTACGATAATCGTCTTATTTTCAACCCTTCCGCTCGAACCGCCACCGCTGACCTTGCGGCGATAGTTCTCAACTTCCCAGTTATCAATAAATTCTATCTGCCGTTGAGTCATACTGTGCTCACCACCAAATGATTGCGCTATTTCCGCAATCTTCATCATATCTTCAAACACGTCGAGGATAATGTCGCATCCGGCAGCGTTATCGCCAACGGCTATTAGGCCTATTCCTTTGATTAACAGTACTTTTGGGGTGTAGCCGTTGGTTTTGATATAGTCGGCGATGAGGCGTTCGGCGTCTTGGAGAAGAGATTCGAAGCAATCAAAATAAATGTATTTCGACTTGCAGTAAACAATAATATCAGGTGTGAAAGGCGCACTGATAGCGGCAACCGACTTTTCCGATTCAAGGAAACGCCTGATACGACTGTTATTACGGATTTTCAGCGTCTTTAAACCATTATTACTAAGCATCATACGTATGGCGGGAATGATTCCGGACACATCAATATCAGATTTAATATCCTCATTATCAGAGTATTGGCTTTCAACGCAATTCTTTTCTATGGTTGTAATTACGTGATTATAAACAGCTTCAATCTCTTCGATTGTATCTGCGCCTACAAAGATGCCATGATTTTGCAGCAGCAAGATTTGCGGTTCGCGTCCGAACTGCGACTTGTAAGCTTTGATGCGGTCGAGCACCTCTTTGAAAAGTGTATATCCCGGGTCGGTATATGGAATATAAACCGCCTCGTCGCCGAAGAGCCGCGCTGTCTCGGTTTCGGCTTTTTGGCTGCACATCAGGCCGTTAACAACAGTAGGATGCAGATGAACGACAAAAGCCCAAGCCATCGCGTCATGCAGCGAGGTCTCAACCGACGGACGGCGGTCGCGTGTGATACAAGCCGCCGCAAGGTCATTCTTCACCTCCTCCTCGCGCAGGGCAGCGTCGGAGCTGTATTGGCGTGTAGCAATCACCGCAAGTTTCTGTCTGTCAAGCGCTGCAAAGCCGTCTTCGGTGATAGTAGCCAGCGACGAGCCGCTTGCCTTAACCCACAGACGCTCAGCGTTTTTATACGAAGTATTTCCCCCTCCCGCTATCACATAGCGGCTGTCGCGCCCGTAACGACGCGAAATCTCAATCAATTTTTCTATTTCTTTCATTAATTTATTAGTTATTAAATGTTTACTTAATTCAAACGCGGGTCTTTCGGATAGTTTACCCAGTTTTTATACCGCCCGCCAACCATCTGCACCGCATATTTCCAAAACGATTCGCCCTCGCCACGCAAGATGTTTTTGTTTTGCCTGCTAACCAACCACGAATTGCTTTCAATCTCTGTTTTAAGCTGATTTTCAGTCCATCCCGAATAGCCGAGGAAAAATTTCACTTTCCCGTCCAAAGGCACGCCGCTCCGCAGATAGGACAACAGGCACTCAAAATCGCCGTCAAAATAAATATCGCCATCTATCAGAGTACTGCCGGGAATTGAGTTTCCAAGCGTATGGATAAAAAATAGCCTCTCCGAAGCTACCGGCCCGCCAAGAAAAACCGGCAGACGCGGCATCACCCCAAATCCTTCAAAAAAGTCGTTGAGCAGGAAGCCTATGCGCTTGTTCAACACTAAACCCATAGACCCCCTCTCACCATGCTCAACGAGCAAAACAACCGAGCGTTGAAAGTATGCGTCCTGAAGGAACGGCTCCGAGATGAGCAACTTTCCTTTTGACGGTAAAACGCTGTTATGCTTGATTTTAAATACATCTTTATACTGTACCATCGTCATATCTTTATCTAAAAGCGTGCGCAAATTAACGCTTATTTTTGATATGAGCAAGTTTTTTTTGAAATTTTTGTGTTAAATATTCTTAATGCGGGTGGTTAGTGATGAATGATTAGTGATTAGTGATGAGTGATGAATGATTAGTTATTAGTTATTAGTTATTAGCTATTAGCTATTAGTTATTAGCTATTAGTGATGAATCCTTATTCATGGAGGCTCCCTTAGTAGCATATTGGGCATACCACATATTTTGCCCTTATTCCCTTATTTTCAGACGATTAATAAGGGAATAAGGGATGGGTATGGGAGTTACATTCAGGCTACTAAGGGAATAAGGGCAGGGCAAGGCAGGGCGGGATACATTCATTGCTACGAAGGGAATAAGAAAAAAACTGACAACCAAACACTAAAATCAGAAATCTAAAATCTAATATCTAATATCTAAAATCTAAAATCAGAAATCTAAGCGTGGTTTTCGCGGAACGCCCGCAGCCGCTCTTCTAACAGAGCGTACTGGTTGTCCTTTATAAAAGATGTACAGGCGCGCAAGCCTTCCTGATTGCTGCCGGTAGTATTGAGCGAGATGGCGCTCACTCCGTAGTACATCAACTCTTCCATCAGTTCGCTGCCCGTCATACCGGCGTAGCGAATAGTAAAATAGAACCCGTCGGCTATCGGTTCGTCAAGGTCTTGAGCATAAACTATTTCGAAGCCGTAGCGGAGGAATATTTCTTTCAGTCGGGCGGCGCGGCGACCATACTCGCGGACGTTGGCAACGAAGTCAAAAGTACCGTCGGACGCGGCTTTGAACATTGCGGCGAGGGCGTACTGCGCCGAGTGGCTCGTGCCGGACGAGAGGGCGTACAGCACGCGGTGGATATAAACCGTCCCGAAAGTACCGCCGCCGTAGCGCTGCGTCAAGCCCTCGTAGGCGCGCTCGTAGAGTTTGTCGCTGATAGCAGTAACGCCTATGCGCTGACCCGCATAACTGAACGCCTTAGAGCCGGAAATCTGAAGTATGTAGTTATCGGCATAATGCGACACGCTCGGCTGGTAAGGCGGCTCGAAGGGCTTGCCTAACTCCTTGCGGAAGTCCATAGCAAAATACGCAAGGTCTTCTATCACTATCGTGTCGTAACGCTTTGACATTTCGCCTATTATGCGCAGTTCGCTGTCAGTAAGGCAGAACCACGCCGGATTGTTCGGGTTCGAGTAAATCATGGCAGCGATGTTGCCGCGCTGTAACTCCTCTTCGAGTTTGGCGCGCAGGCGCTCGCCGCGATAGTCATAAACGTCGAAAGAGACATATTTATAACCCATCACTGTTATCTGCTGCTTCTGAACGGGGAAGCCTGGGTCGATGAAAAGAATGGTATCTTTGCGGGGGTCGCACTGCCCGCAGGTCAGGAACGATGCATAAGTGCCTTGCATAGAGCCTGTTACAGGTACGCAATGCTCGGCGTCAATGTCCGTATCAATGAACGCCTTGATGAAGCGCGAGGCCTCCCGTTTCAGTTCCGGCAAGCCGTTGATAATTGGATAAATAGACGCAATGCCGTTCTGCAGTGCGGCTATCTCTGCCTCTACGCCAATCTTGGCGGGCTTCAGACCCGGCACGCCCATCTCCATGTGGATAAACTCCGTCCCTGTCTCCTTCTCTAACTGACTTGAGATAGCCACCACCTCTCGGATAGTAGCCTTGCCGAAGTCAGCGAGGTTGTAACTGTCAATAACACGTTTAGTTGTCTGATAATCAACCGGTGTATGTTTCATTTTAAAAGTAATTTAAAAAAAATTTCATGCAAAGGTAAAAAATTTTTCCGAAAAAATTTGGAAATTAAAAAAAAGTCCGTACCTTTGCGGCGCTTTTAGAAGAAAAGACGGGAAAACAGGGCGACGGCGAACGTCAAACTTGAACCCTCAAACTTCAGACAAAAGCTCTCGGTGTGGTAGTTCAGCCTGGTTAGAATACATGCCTGTCACGCATGGGGTCGCGGGTTCGAGTCCCGTCCGCACCGCAGACTGATAATCAAGGAGTTACAAATATTTGTAGCTCCTTTTTTTTAACAAAAGCTATTGGCTTGGGAACGATGGATCACCTTATTCCGGCATCATTCACATTTCGTCATCTATCTTCTACATTAATAACAGCAGGTTGCACATCAACAAAATACAACTGTGTATTATCTCTAACAGAAATGTCTTCACCTTCAATCATGATATTATTAAAACCGGCATCAGTTATATTAATCACACCATTAGAATACCCATAAGGCACTTCTTTCAATCCATACTCTGCTAATCGTTGAGAAACTGCCCTCTTATAATTGCCTATTAAATCAGACAGTTCCTTCCCTTTTAACGTTTTACCTGCTTCCTTTATAAGTTCTTCAAGTGATAATCCTTTAATACGTCTCTGTTTAACAATAAACTGCAGTCCGCCATCCGTATTCTCGCTAAGTCCTATAAGTTCATATCCTGTTTCAGGGAACAGTGCATTATAAGCCGATATCCGATCATCCAAAAAAGAAGCAGCGTTTGAAGTATCATATATCTTAATGGCGGCATCGCCGATAAAATAAACAGTAGCCTCCGAACCTGCGTTCATTGTCTCTGCCTTTGATATTATATTTTTTTCTATCCTGTCAGGAGTAAACCATCGGCCTGTCTTTTCCGCCCATTCCCTTAATCCGGCTTGTACAGCGGATTTAGCCATCCACCGTCTTTCAGCGCCAGCCTCTTCAACTCCTCTGACGACAAGCGACGCCTCGACATTCGCTCTGCCGCCTGCCATGCGACCGCTATCAATGCTGCGCTTTCCGTGTTCGGCAGCAATATACCTCTCTGCTTCGTCTCTAATTCTGTCATAGTTCATTTTTCTGTTAATAAATCAGTTGCAAAAGTACTGCATTCCGATGAACTTTCAATATCCAAGCTGTAATTTTGTGAATTTTTAACATATAGACTCGACTTTGAAGCGATAATTGAGACTGCCTTACCACCAGAACGGGAAATTGACGCCCCAGACGTTGTTGTAGAGGCTGAAATGGATACCGTCGCTCAAAACAGGCAGCAATAGCAACCGCGAATAATATTTTCTTAAACATAGATTTTTTTTGCACAAAGATAATTTAAAACAAGATTTTGCTACAAAATGAAATAAATTTTGTACTTTTGTGCTTTATTATATTATCAAGGAAATGAAAAAAGTTTTTATTATTATCGTCTGTTTTTTATCACTTTCGGCGTTTTCGGGATTCGCTCAGAAGGATGTTATACAGAAAATTATTGCATTGGGAAAAACCGACAATCAGGTAATGAGGCACTTAGACATACTGACTAACCGTTTTGGCGGTCGTCCGGTAGGTTCCGACGCCTACGATAATGCAGCCAACTGGTTAGCAAGCGAATATCGCAAATGGGGTCTCGAAGTAGAGATGCACGAGGCAGGAAGCGTCCCTGTCGGTTTCAATCGCGGGCCATGGTTTGGCAGGATGCTTGGCGGTGATGAAGCTATGACACTTCATTTTGTTACGCCATCATACACATCAGGTACTAAGGGACTTCAGAGCGGTCATGTGCTGATAGAGCCAAAATCGCGCGAAGAGTTCACACGCATGAAAGGCGCTTTAAAAGGCGCATGGGTGCTAATCGGCGGCAAAAGTGTGGGCTGGGCGATAGACCAAAGCGATAATGCTAATGCAAGGCGCGATTCAATTATAGCTGTTAATGACGAGATTGCGAAAAAGAATATGGAGACTCGCCGCCGCAACCGGGAAGAAAACCGCAATGACACGATGCTTCCGATGAATGATGAGCCGGCACTGTTTCTCAAAGAGATGAAAGAAGCCGGAATACTTGGCATTATACAATCCGCGCCGGTGCCGTTGGTTGCACTTTACGACCGCTCTTTGGTAAGGGATTCAACAATGACTTTCGACAAGCTGCCGGAGTTGCCGGACATCAAACTCGATGAACATCAGTATGATATAATCAAACAGATGGCTTTAGAGCGCAGAGTTTTTGAACTCGAATTTGATATACGCAATCATTTCAAACCCGGTCCGGTAAAGTATCATACGGTTATAGGCAAAATTAAAGGCACAAAATATCCTGATGAATACGTCATTTTAAGCGGTCATTTGGATTCATTTGACGCTGCGACCGGCGGAGTGGATTGCGGTTCGGGCTTGACTTCGGTTGTAGAAGCGGCGCGATTAGTGGCGCTTTCCGGCGCCAAGCCTAAACGAAGCATGCTATTCATCGCTTTTGCAGCTGAAGAATTTGGCTTGCTGGGCGCGACAGCATGGGCTGATTCGCATAAAAACCTGTGGGATAAGATTTCCAACGTCTTCAATCGCGACGGAGGGCCTCTTGCGCCGGTCAAAGTCAGTGTCCATTCTTCTGCATATAAGGATTTTGTGAATATATGCGAACCGCTGAAAAGTATTCGTGAAGATTATCCTTTTGAAGTAACCGAGATAAAAGAAGCTCGTCCAAAACCCACTCGTACAGGTGGTACCGACGCTTCCGTCTTTGCCATTAAAGGCATCCCGACAATCACCTTGCAGGAAGAAGATGTCAAAGGTTACAATTTTAGCTATATGGAGATATGGCATTCCGAGCGCGACCTCTACACCAAAAGCATCCCCGAATATCAGGAACATGCGGCTACAGTGCTCGCGGTTATTGGGCTTGGTGTTGCTAACCTTGACCACCTGATTTCACGGGAGGGAATGTATAAATAGAATTAAGAATTAAGAATTAAGAATTAAGAATTGAGAATTGAGAATTAAAAAAATAAGATTCAGAGGAAGAGGGATACTGTCCAGTAAACTATTGCGGCGAGGATGGCGCTGACGGGGATTGTCAGTATCCATGCCCAGATAAGGTTGATGGATACGCCCCAGCGGACTGCCGAGAGGCGTTTGACGGCGCCCGTTCCCATTATACTGCCTGTTATGACGTGCGTTGTGCTGACCGGTACTTTCAGTATCTCGGTGAGGAACAGCGTGATAGCACTTGAAGCCTGTGAGCAAAACCCCTCAACACCAGTCAGTTTCGTTATCTTATTTCCCATCGTTTTGATAATTTTCCAGCCGCCGGTGATAGTGCCTAACGCTATTGCCGTAAAGCATGCGAAAGGTATCCAGTCGAAAGTATTGACGGTCTTAAACTCCGAAAAATCAGACAGTTGCATCCATTGAGGAAGGGTTATTTCACCTGAAACATTTACTGAAATAAGCGTTATTGCGATGATTCCCATCACTTTCTGCGAATCGTTAAGTCCATGACCGATGCTCAGCATGGCAGATGAGAGCAGTTGCAGCCTTTTGAAGCCTTTTTCGGCTGCCGATGGGCGTGCGCGGCGGGCAATATACTGGATTAGTATCATGATGAGCGCGCCGCTAAGCAATCCAAGCAGCGGGGCTAAGATGATGAATGAGGCGATAAGCAGAATGACTTCCCCGTGTATTGACGAGAAGCCGGCATGCGCTATGGCGGCGCCTGCAAAGCCTCCAATCAACGTATGAGACGAGGAAGACGGGATGCCGAACCACCATGTTATCAGGTTCCATACGATTGCCGCCGATAAACCCGACAGAATCACCGGAAGGGTGATAAACTCCGGTAAAACGGTCTTAGACACAGTGTTAGCTATCCCGAACTCGCCTATTATGTATTTGGCTATGAAAAATGCCACAAAATTGAAAACAGCAGCCCAAACCACCGCCTTGAAGGGCGAAAGGACTTTTGTAGAAACTACTGTTGCAATGGAGTTTGCCGCGTCGTGAAAGCCGTTGATAAAATCGAAAATAAGAGCAAGAACAATGATTATTATTAAAAGTTCCATTAATTCAGGATTTTAAGCATACTTCACTATTATCGTCGTTACAATTTTCCCGACATACTCCACAATATCAGTCGTTTTCTCCATTTCGTACAGAATTTCCTTGAGTTTTATCAGCTCGAGGCTGTCTTTTTCTTCCTCAAAAAGTTTCATTACGAAAAAGTCGTAAACATCATCCGCACGGTTTTCAATATCGTGTAATTCAGCGCAATACGTCCTGACTGCCGCCGACTTCTTTTTCAAAGTCTCCAGTTCGCCGGCAATCTTTCCCAGACACAGCGCTGCCTGCCTGATAAGTTCGGCAAGCTGCGCCGCTTCTTTAGGGATTGATTTGGGCTTGTAAAGCGCTAATCGCTTTGCCGACGAATTGATGCCGTCAAGCACGTCGTCCATAAACATCGCAAGTTCATGAATATCTTCGCGGTCGAAAGGAGTGATGAAAGTGCGGTTGAGTTCGTCGAAAATCGTGTGGGAAATCTTATCGCCTTGACGTTCAAAATCCTTGATAATCTTGTAGTTATCTGCGTGAACCTCATGATTTGACGTTTCGGTGCACTCCTTCAGTTTGTCGGCAGCGCTGATTATCACTTCCGACAATTTTTTGAAAAGCGGATAGAATTTTACTTCCTTGGGAGTAAAACGATTAAATATGGTATTTTTCATAAATGCCTGATTATTACAATTCTCTTATCCAGATATTACGAAAACTGATAGGTTCGCTGCGGTCTCCATGACTTTGCAGCATGATAGGGCCGGCGCCATGTTTGACCACGCGCGGGAAGCCGATATATTCGGTCGTTCCGAGTATGGTTGTGTTGTTTTGCACAACAACCCCGTTGTGAAGGACCGTTACCTGCGGCGGGATGCGGTAAGTGCCGTCTTCTTTGAAAACAGGCGCAGTGTAAATCACGTCATACACGTTCCACTCACCCGGTTTGCGCATAACGTTGACCAATGGCTTCGACTGCTTGTAGATGCTACCGGCCTGACCGTTGGCGTAAGTCTCGTTTTGATAGCTGTCGAGCACCTGAAGTTCATACATTCCTTGCAGGAAGATGCCGCTGTTGCCGCGCCCCTGACCTTTGCCGGTAATGTTTTCGGGGATGCGCCACTCAATGTGCAGCTGAAAATTCTCGAACTTCTGCTTCGTCTGGATATCGCCTTTCTTCTTGTCAACGGTAAAAGTGCCGTCACTATTGACCGTCCACTCTGCGGGACCGCCGTCCTTGCCGCCTTTTTCCCAAGCCGACAGGTCTTTGCCGTCAAACAGGATGATAGCGTCCGAAGGCGCCGTATTGGTCTTAATATCTCCCGGAGTGATGACTGTTGGCTGCGGAAGCCAAAACTCCGACATTCCCGGACGCATCGCTTCAGGTTCCGGATAACTCGTCTGACCGTTTGCCGTCAGAACACAAATGCTTGCTGATAAAAGCATTACGACTTTAAAAATACTTTTTTTCATACGATTATTAATTTTATTAATTGATGTGCAAATGTAATAATTATTTTATGATAATTGTAAAATTTTCAACCTGTTTTGCGGCAAAAAATATAAAACCGCGTCTATTGCAAGTTTTTTATGCGCCCTGAAAAAGAGGTGGTAATCGGGCGCTATACTCTTGATAAACAGCGGAATATCAACAAAATCCCTTTGCCTGTGATATATACTGACAGCCAAAATCGGTTGATGCCGCCGGATAGTCTGTTCGGCGCCTTTCAACGCTTCAAGCTCGGCTCCTTCAACATCAAGTTTAATGAATGTAACAGCCTCGCCCGCAGTAATATTGTCAATAGTGTCCACTTCTATGCTCTGGCCGGAGTTGTCCGTAATCATGGACAACATGCTTCCTTCCGAGCAGAAAGGTTGGCGTCCCGTATTGCTATAAATACCTTTATTACAGAGAGTTATGTTATCGAAACCTGCCTGCTGGACATACCGGCTAAGCATCTCGAAATTTTGCCGATCAGGTTCGGCAGCCCAAATATGCCGGTATTTACCTGATGAATACTTGCAAAAATCAGCAATCGTATCGCCTGTAAAAGCGCCACCGTCAAAATACAACTCGTTGGTAGTCAGGGCAATGATGTCTTGCGGGAAATACTGCACCTTCTCGAACACAGGCGGCAGAAACTTCATATCCTGCGAGATTTTACTCTGAAGATATGCCGCAAATGACTGTTTTGAACGTTCATCGGACAAAGAATCATACAGAACTTCCAGACTGTCAATATTTTCATTCACGAATTGGGGAGTAATTATCTCCATATCAAAGACTTCCGAGAAATAAAACGCCGCCTGCGCGTTTTTGAACTTATGCGCAATTTCGGCGGCTAAAGGATAGCCTTTAACAAATCCTATTACAACATTGAAAGCCTTGAACTGCGCAGAGACCGCAGTTGTGGGCGCGGCAGGAATATTTTTGAGCAGTTTAGTTTCTTGCAGCGCTGCAGGCGGAGGCGTCAAGTCGTCGTATGCAACCATCGCAACTTGTATATGACTGAGGGACAGCTTTTTAACTATCCCGTCAGCCACATCGGGCGAAGCCCCATACAGGACAATAGGTAACTGCGTCTGTTGCAAGTGTTTAACAACAGCTTCGTCGTTAGGTTGTTTATCAGTGATAAGTAACTCCCTGAAACTCATACTAATAAATCCTGCTTTTGGATGAATGTTCGTAATAGTCAGGATTATTGCCAAGTATATCAAGAACCGGCTGTGAAAGGCGGTCTATGAGTTGCTCCGTTTCGTCGGAAAGTTCAAGTTCGCAGGCTTTAACATTCATTTTCAGTTCGTTAAGATTACGCGAGCCGACTAAAGTTGAGGTCATGAACGGTTTTTTCAGGATCCATGCAATAGCGAGTTGAGCTATATGAACATGCAGGTCGTCGGCTATTTTACGCAGAGCGTCAACAACTTCAAACAGTTCTTTTTCGGCGCCGGCTTCATAGTGGCGTGAGGTGCCTTTTCCGCGTTCCTGAGAGAAATGTCTGGAGTGAGCCTGATGCGGCGGCACATCTTCGACTGTTTGATAGATACCCGCCAACAGCCCCTGTTGCAACCCCATAGAACCTATTATGCTGATACTGTTATCCATACAGTACGGGGCAATCTCGGCTTCTATCGCGCGCGATACAATATTATATGACATCTCATTGACGTCAACCTGCACTCCGGTACTGACGACTTCTTCCATCTGTTTCCTGCCGAAATTGCTCATCCCAATAGAGCGTATCAAGCCTTCTTTTTTAAGCGCATCAAGCTGAGCATAAGCTTCTTCCACAGTCGGGGGGGCGTCAATAATAGTGGCATCCGATGTAAAATGTTCGACGGCCAACTTGTTGATAGGCCAGTGAAGCATATAGACGTCGAGATAGTCCATACCGAGCCTTTCGAGGCTTGCGATGCAGTGTTCGCGCACTTTATGGCAGTTCGACGGGCCTATTTTCGATATCACCACAGCCTCGTCCCTGCGGCCTTTGAGCGCCTTACCGAGCGAGCGTTCGCTTTCGCCGTTGTTATACATCTCTGCGGTGTCGAAAGTATTAACGCCGAGGTCGAGCGAGGCGTTTACTACACTATCAACATCTTTCTGGGACTGTTCGCCCCAATATTCACCGCCGCCGAAAGCCCAGCAACCGGCAGTCATTGCGGATACAAAAATATCCGACTTTCCAAGTTTTTGTTTCTTCATGTTTTCTGAATTTTATGAAATTTTGGCGCAAATGTACAAAAAATTTCCGGCAAACAAGAAAATTATCCCGCTGTTTTGCCTGTTTTGTATGAAAAACTCTGTAACGTAGAGGCCGGTTTTCTCGCGTACATTAATTATTTGTTGATAGTATTAAAGACGCGGATGTATCCGCATTGATTTTTTTTGATGATGTCAAAATTTACAAGTTTACCGTTTTGGAAATTTTTCTTACTATGTCAAATTTTTAAACCATTTATTATCAATATTTTAAAAAATATTTTGGGAAACTTTGAAAAAAAGTTGAAAAAAATTTTAGAAAAAATTTGGTTATTACAAAAAGTATTGCAAAATTTGCAGCGTGAAATAGAACAAATATACTTTTTTTTATGGACAAAAAAGCTGATTTATTTGAGGTATCAAAGAGGACTTACTCTTACGACGAAGCCTTCAAGGCTTCGCTGGGTTATTTTACGGGCGACGAACTGGCGGCTAAGGTCTGGGTCAACAAGTACGCCCTCAAAGACGGGTTCGGTAACATCTACGAGCAGACGCCGGAAGACATGCACCGACGCCTTGCGAGCGAGATAGGCCGCATAGAAAGGAAATACCCTAACCCGCTGACCGAAAGCGAACTGTTCGACCTGTTCGACCATTTCCGCTATATCATCCCGCAGGGCAGCCCTATGACAGGTATAGGCAATAACTTCCAAATATCCTCACTGTCAAACTGTTTCGTGATAGGAATTGACGGCAACGCTGATTCATACGGCGCTATCATACGCATAGACGAAGAGCAGGTACAACTGATGAAGCGTCGCGGTGGCGTGGGGCATGACCTCTCGCACGTGCGCCCGAAAGACTCATTGGTAAAGAACTCAGCGCTGACGTCCACCGGGCTTGTGCCGTTCATGGAACGCTATTCCAACTCTACCCGCGAGGTGGCGCAGGAAGGGCGACGCGGGGCGCTGATGCTGAGCGTCTCTATCAAACACCCTGATTCCGAATCGTTTATAGACGCCAAGATGAGCGAAGGCAAGGTTACTGGCGCCAACGTGTCGGTTAAGATTGACGATGCCTTTATGAACGCCGTAGTCAACGGCACGCCCTATACGCAGCAATGGCCGGTCAACGACCCCAACCCGAAGGTCAAGAAAGACGTCAACGCCACCGAACTGTGGAAGAAAATAATCCATAACGCATGGAAGTCGGCCGAGCCGGGCGTGCTGTTCTGGGACACTATCATCCGCGAATCGGTGCCTGACTGCTATGCCGACCTCGGTTTCCGCACCGTTTCTACCAACCCCTGCGGCGAGATACCGCTCTGTCCATACGACAGTTGCCGCCTCCTCGCCGTGAACCTCTATTCCTACGTCGTAAACCCTTTCACCCCCGACGCATACTTCGATTTCGACCTGTTTAAGAAACATGCCGCTCTTGCTCAGCGTATTATGGACGACATCATTGACCTCGAAGCCGAGAAGATAGAGAAAATACTTGAGAAGATAGCCTCAGACCCCGAAGACGATGAGATAAAGCATACCGAGCGCAATCTGTGGCTCAAGATACAGAAGAAGACGCTTCAGGGGCGGCGTACGGGCGTAGGCATCACCGCCGAGGGCGATATGCTGGCGGGCTTGAACCTGCGCTACGGCACCGAAGAGGCAAACGATTTCGCAGAGAAAGTGCAGCAGACGCTGGCTCTGGCGGCTTACGGCTCGTCGGTAAGGATGGCAAAAGAGCGCGGCGCCTTCGAGGTCTATGACGCCAAGCGCGAAGAGAAGAACCCCTTCGTGCAGCGCCTGCGCAAGGCTTCGCCCGAACTGTACGAAGAGATGACGAAGTACGGACGTCGCAACATAGCCTGCCTCACGATAGCCCCTACCGGCACTACCAGCCTCATGTCGCAGACCACGTCGGGCATAGAGCC
>JAISTJ010000062.1 GCA_031272655.1 Tannerella sp. | reverse complement strand
AGATAATTAATTAAAATATAAAACATTATGGCACATCCTAAAAGAAGACAGGGAAATACGCGTACTGCAAAACGCAGAACGCACGACAAGGCGGCGATGCCCGCATTAGCAGCATGCCCCAACTGCGGCGCATGGCACGTTTACCACACCGTTTGCGGCGAGTGCGGCTACTACAGAGGCAAATTGGCAATAGAACAAAAAGTCGCTGTATAACAGATGATTAATGCAGTTATTACAGGTATTGGCGGCTATGTGCCTGAAGACAGGCTGACGAACGACGACCTGGCAAAAATCGTTGATACCAACGACGAATGGATAATGTCGCGCGTGGGTATCAAGGAGAGGCGCGTGCTTCGCGGCGGCAAGGCTACGTCGTTCATGGCTATCAATGCTGTGAACGAACTGCTGCAAAAGACCGGCTACGACCCGCTGACGATAGACGGCGTGATATGCGCCACCTCGACGGGCGACTACCACTTCCCGCCTATGGCGACGATAGTGGCTTACGAGACGGGCTGCACGAAGGCTTTCGGCTTTGACGTGCAGGCCGCCTGCTCTGGTTTTGTCTATCTGCTCGAAACGGCGGCAAACTTCATCCGCTCCGGACGCTACAAACGCATCATCGCCGTCGCAGGCGATATGATGACGTCCATCACTAACTACACCGACCGCACCACCTGCCCGCTCTTCGGCGACGCATGCGGCGCGGTGATGATTGAACCTACCGACGAGCCTTACGGTATCATAGACAGTATCCTGCGTACCGACGGTAGCGGTCTGCCGCACCTCCACATGAAAGCAGGCGGCTCTAAACGCCCACCCTCATACGAAACGGTGGATAACCACGAACATACTGTCTATCAGGACGGTAAGGTGGTCTTCAAACGCGCCGTAGTGGAGATGGCAGACGTAGCCGAAGAACTCGTGCTGCGCAACGGGCTGAAGAAATCAGACATAGACTGGATAGTACCGCACCAGGCTAACCTCCGTATAATAGATGCCGCCGCCAGACGCCTCGAAGCGCCTATGGAAAAGGTGATGGTGAACATTCAACGCTACGGCAATACCAGTTCGGGCAGTATCCCTATCTGCCTCTGGGAATGGGAACCGCAACTGCGCAAGGGCGACAACCTCATCCTCGCCGCCTTCGGAGCCGGCTTCACATGGGGGGCTACGTATTTGAAGTGGGGCTACGACGGGGGAATTAAGAATTAAGAATTAAGAATTAAGAGGTCGCGCGAACCTTAACAAGGTTTCGAACCTTGTTAAGGTTTAAAATATGGACAGCAAGACAGATATTATAAATACCGATGGAGGCGAGCAGCGTATCCACCGCTCCGGCTTTGTCAACATCGTAGGCAACCCTAACGTCGGGAAGTCCACGCTGATGAACCGTCTTGTCGGCGAGCGCATTTCTATCATCACATCCAAAGCCCAGACCACCCGCCACCGCATTCTCGGCATCGTCAATACCGACGAGCTACAGATAGTATATTCCGACACGCCCGGTGTACTGCGTCCCAACTACAAACTCCAGCAGTCAATGCTTAACTTCTCACAGTCGGCTCTTGATGACGCCGACGTGTTGCTCTATGTAACCGACGTGGTAGAAAAAACCGACAAGAACGAAGACTTCCTCCACCGCGTACAAAAAGCCGAATGTCCTGTTCTGCTGATAATCAACAAGATAGACCTATCCAACCAGCAGGAGCTTGAATCCATGGTAGAGAAATGGCACGAAGCCCTTCCCAAAGCCGAAATATATCCCATTTCCGCTCAAGCGGGCTTTAATATAGACAAGGTTCGCGCGCGCGTAGAGGAACTAATACCGCCCTCGCCGCCTTATTTCGACAAAGATGCCCTCACCGACCGGCCGGCGCGATTTTTTGTAACCGAAATAATACGTGAAAAAATACTCCTTTATTATCAGAAGGAAATACCATACGCCGTTGAAGTCATCGTGGAAGTCTTTGACGAACAGGAAGATACCATCCGCATCAAAGCAGTAATCGTAGCCGAGCGTGATTCGCAGAAAGGCATCATCATAGGGCATAAAGGTCAGGCGCTCAAGAAAGTAGGCACTACCGCCCGCAAAGACCTCGAACGGTTTTTCGGCAAGAAAGTTTTCCTTGAAATTTTCGTCAAAATAGAATCGGACTGGCGCAACCGCGACAATATGCTGCGGCAGTTCGGGTATCAGTTGGATTGAACTGGATTGCTTCGTGCCTCGCAATGACGGACAATGACGCGACTATCTATTATCAAATTTACTTGACAGAACGACTACTTTCATGTATTCGTCTTCAGTGCGGATTTTTACGCCCGCCAGATCGAAACTGTTTGCTATCGCTGTGGTGTAATATGACGAAGAAGTAGAATAATAGCTTGATGATGAAGCGCTTACAGTGCGGGTAACGGGTATCAGCATCATATTCAGATCTTCATCGGGATTGTTGGCAAGATGATTTTGAAGCAACGGGCTGATATTCCCGAAATAGTATGTGCGCGCATAAGACGAATAGCCTATGGGTGAGGTTGTTGCAGAGGAATAGCTGTTTCCATCGTATGAAATAAACGAAGTGCTATTGTCTTCAACTTTGATGTTTTCAAAGAATGATTTCACCGAATCTTCCGGCAGCAGCAACAGGTATTCGGGTGGAAAATAATTGTATAACCGCTCATCTTCAGGCAGATAACGCAACTTGAGCGTCAAGCCGTTTATATATCGGTTGATAAGATCCGGCTGACGGGAAAACTCGCTTGCCGGCAAAGTAAGTCTCGTACACACCCCCGCCGGCGATTTGATGTAAGTATAATCGGGATGATATTCCAACAGCGGCTCTAAATTGCTGTTTGTCAGCCTGTTAAGTTGAATAACTTCTTTGGATACAGTGAAATCCTGAGTTCGGGAAACTATAGAATCATTTCCTTCGACGTCTGTTTCGGCATACCGATAGTAAAACCGCAGGAAGAGATATTCGCCGGTAGTGCGGATCAGGTTTCCGCTTCCGAACGTAGTTGTGATGTACAGTCCGGGAAAAAATTCATTGAAAGCTTTCTGTGTGTCGAACGAGGCCGGATTGTTCACCATTTCGTCGTAAAAACTTTGTCCGAACGAAACAGGCATCTGTATGCGTATGTTAGGAGTATAATAATTGACATCGTAGGAGTCTGTTATAGCGCGGATCGAATCGGAAATAGTCTGGTCATGAGCCGTATAAACCTTTGTTGCTAAGGGGTTTGACATATCGCAGTATAGCTCCGGATTGTCGTTGGTATAGAAATTCCGTTTCAGTACGCCCGGCTTGACGCGATAGACGGTAGCCTGCATCGGCGTCAGCGAATCGCCGTACCACGACGAGGCCGGATACATGATGAACAGGGCGGTGGAATCAATTTTCCCCTCGTATGGCGTCTCGCTGAAGCGGAAACCTTCCTCACAATACATCTGGAACAGGAAATCGGCTTTAATAGTGCCGTAAACAGGGTCGTACATCTCGCCAAGCATGCAGTTTGTCGCCTTGGCAAAGATGGAATCCATCCTGACAGTCTGCGCTTTAAGTCTGAAGGTGTCCGTAAAAACCGTGATTAAGTCTTCCGGAGGTTGGACGGTTGTGCCAACCATCGTCAGGGTGTCGTTACAGGAACTTACCGCTAATGCGGCCGTCAAAAAAATAACCGATAATACTCTATTAGTTTTCATTTTATTTTTTAATACTGAGTATATAGTCATAAAAATCATTATAAGCGTCAATATACGGACCGTCGAAGTCCTGAAACGGCAGGAACGGTTTGTTTTCCGTCTTGATGAAATCAGCGATTTCGGGGCTAATTTCGGGGCAAGCCTGAATCACGCCGTCGGCAAACTTTACTGCAAGGCTCGTAATAGCCTCAAAATCAGTTGATTGCTTTATCAATGCAAGATCCCTGTCAGACATCCCGTCTTGCCTCATTTTGCTGTAAAGCTTTTTATTTAAGGGGATTTTGAAGGGGTCATTGTATATGGAGTAAACGACTTTCGACCGCGAGAAACCCGGATCGTTGCCGTACCGTCTCTTCAGATAAATGGGCGCCAAGGCCGAAAGCCAGCCGTGACAGTGTATCAAATCGGGTATCCATCGAAGTTTTTTAACTGTCTCAAGCACCCCTCGGATGTAGAAAATAGCTCTCTCGTCATTGTCTTCAAACTCATTGCCTTCATCGTCGCTGACAATATGCTTCCTGTGAAAATAGTCCTCATTATCAATAAAATACACCTGCATTCTCGCTGACTGAATAGATGCTACTTTGATTACAAGAGGGTGGTCTGTATCGTCAATTATCAGGTTAAGCCCTGATAGCCTTATTACTTCATGCAGTTGGTTACGTCTTTCGTTTACGTGCCCGTATCTCGGCATAAAAATACGGATTTCCCTTCCTCTTTCCTGAATTCCTTGCGGCAATTTCCGGCAGATATTCGCGATTTCCGTATCCGGTAAATATGGCGTAACTTCTTGAGTAATAAATAAAATCTTCTTTGGATTCATCCTTCTTTTCTTTATAAAATCGGTACAAAGATAGTAAAAAAAAATGACAAATAAAGCAAGAAAAAAGACATTTTTTTTTCAATGTGTTTAAAATTAGGTAATTTTGCGGCGAAAAAACGACCTGCAAATGATATACGTTTTAAAGACAGAGGCGCTGAAGGAACTGCTTGCAGAGCAGCGTAGCGAAGGAAAGACTATCGGTTTCGTTCCTACAATGGGAGCGTTGCACAAGGGTCATCTGAGCCTGATACGCCGATCTAAAGAAGAAAATGACGTTACTGTGGTAAGCATTTTCGTTAATCCGACGCAGTTTAACAACCCCGAAGACCTGCGCAACTATCCGCGCAATCTTGAGAAGGACGGCGCCAAACTGCTGCGTGCGGAGTGCGATTTTGTGTTCGTTCCGAGCGTTGAAGAGATGTATCCGCGTCCCGACAAGCGCGTTTTTAAGCTCGGACATGTGGCTGAAGTGATGGAAGGGGCGTTTCGACCCGGTCATTTCAACGGCGTAGCGCAGATTGTCAGCAAACTCTTCTGCATCGTTGAGCCGGATAACGCCTATTTCGGCGAGAAAGATTTTCAGCAAATAGCCGTCGTCCGCGCTATGGTTAAGTCGTTGAGTATGAAGGTCAATATTGTTGCGTGCCCGATTGTCAGAGATACCGGCGGACTTGCCATGAGTAGCCGCAATGCGCTTTTGAGCGAGGATATGCTCAAAATAGCGTCCGTCATTTACCGCACGCTGAAACGTAGCCGCATCCTTGCAAAACGCAAAAGCGTGAACGAAGTGAAGGATTGGGTGGTTACAAACATCAACAATACTCCGCCACTTCATGTTGAATACTTTGAAATCATTGATAGTGAGACACTTATGCCTGTTACCGACTGGGAACAAACTGAAGAGCCAAGAGGATGTATCGCCGTCTATTGCGGTAGAATAAGACTTATTGATAACATAAAATATTGAAACAGAGATGACTATAGGAGTTTTAAAATCAAAAATTCATAGAGTAACGGTTACCGAAGCTAACCTCAATTATATCGGCAGCATCACTATTGACGAAGACCTCATGGATGCCGCCAACCTGATTGAATATGAGCGAGTTTATGTGCTCGATAATAATAACGGGGAGCGGTTTGAGACGTATGTGATTAAAGGCGAACGGGGTTCGGGGGTGATTTGCGTCAACGGAGCGGCGGCGCGGAAAGTGCAAAAAGGCGACATCGTCCTCATCCTCTCGTATGCGCAAATGGATTTTGAAGAAGCTAAGACTTTTAAGCCTACGATTATCTTTCCCGATACTGCTACTAATCGGGTTTGAGGTTTCTGGTTTGGGGTTTCAGGTTTCTGGTTTGAGGTTTTTTGTTTCAGGTTTGGTTTGACGATTAAATTATCATATATTATGGCGAACTATTTGGAAATATTAGAGAATTTTGCGCTGGCGGACAGCGCGGCGGAAGTTACACCGTTCGGCAACGGACATATAAACGATACCCTGAAGGTAACCACTTCTTCGGGGGAAGCGAAATATGTATTGCAACGCATTAATCATCAGATCTTTACAGATGTAGATATGCTTCAAAACAATATCCAAATTGTTACTTCGCATATCCGCAGGAAACTTGAAGAGCGCGGCGTGAGCGACCTTGAACGCAAGGTGCTGAACTTCCTGCCTGCACGCGACGGCAAGCGTTACTACTTTGACGGCGCGAACTATTGGCGCGTATGCTTGATGATCCCCGACAGCAAGAGCCTTGAAGATATTACCCCCGAACTGTCGTACGAGGCGGGTAAGGCGTTCGGCGATTTTCAGGCGATGCTTTCGGATATCCCCTCCGGAACGCTGGGAGAGACTATTCCCAACTTCCACAACATGCCGTTCCGCCTGAAACAGTTTCACGACGCCGTAGCCGCCGATCCTGTCGGGCGGGTGAAATTAGTTGGCGACTTGATTAAAGAGATTGAAAATCGCGCCGAAAAGATGTGCTATCATGAAGAACTGGTTCGGAACGGCAAAATCCCGATACGCATAAACCATTGTGACACAAAGGTTAACAACATCCTGTTTGATAATAAAACAAACGAAATACTGTGCGTGATAGACCTTGATACGGTGATGCCGGGCATAGTGCTGTCCGATTTCGGCGATTTCATCCGTACAGGCGCAAATACCGGCGCTGAAGACGATGAAAACCTTGATAATGTGAATGTTAATATAAAAATATTCGAGGCATACTCCACCGGATATTTAGAGACAGCCCGCTCATTTATTAATGACTTGGAAATAAGCATGTTACCATACGGGGGCAGGCTGCTGACGTATATGCAGACGGTACGCTTTTTCACCGATTATATCAATGGCGACACTTATTACAAGATACACCATCAGGAGCATAACCTGCAACGCACCAAAGCGCAGTTGAAGCTCTTGCAAAGCCTCGAAGAACATAGCGCAGAGATGGAAAACTTCCTCCGGAAGTTTTTGGTTT
>JAISTJ010000003.1 GCA_031272655.1 Tannerella sp. | reverse complement strand
GACCTCGAAGCAATCGCCAAAGAGGTCGGCTCGCCGCGCGTGGCAAACATTGTCATGCTTGGCGCCGCGACGCCGTTCTTAGGCATTGAATATCAAAAGATTGCCGACAGCGTCCGTACCATCTTCGCCCGCAAAGGCGACGAAGTCATCGCCCTCAATCTCAAAGCCCTCGAAGCAGGACGGGCAAGGGTTTGAGGTTCCAAGGTTCCAAGGTTTCAAGTTCAAAGGTTCAAGGGTTCAAAGGTTCAAAAGGTTTAAAAGGTTCATTCGCTTATGAATAAAGACTTTTCATTATATTTGCGTATGCGATTTCCGGCATATAAAGTGCAAAAGATTTCGATAGATGCGGGTTTTACTTGCCCAAATCGCGATGGTTCAAAAGGCGTTGGAGGTTGTATATATTGCAATAATGTAACCTTTGTTCCTACTTACATAACTTCTGAAAAGGGTACCGACATCTGTTCACAATTGAAAGAAGGTATCCGTTTCTTTTCCCGCAAATATAAGTCGCTAAAATATATTGCATATTTTCAGGCATATACTAACACTTATGCTCCTTTAGACATACTAAGAAATCTTTACGAAGAAGCCTTAAGTGTGGACGGGGTTGTTGGAATAATTATAGGAACACGTCCGGACTGTGTTTCCGAAGCCATTCTTGATTACATTCAAGGACTGAGTCAGAGGGTGTTTGTTATGTTGGAATATGGTGTTGAAAGCGCTTGGGATGTAACTCTTCGTATCATCAACCGTTGCCATACATACGCCGAGGCCGAAGACGCAATACGTCGAACAGCAGCACGCAAAATACCGGTTGGCGCGCATGTCATTCTCGGTTTGCCCGGCGAAACGCTCGGAATGATGCTAGAAACAGCAGATAAGCTGTCAGAATTGCCGCTTACGTCGGTCAAATTGCATCAGTTGCAGTTAGTACGAGGCGCCACGCCGATTGAAGATTATCCGACGTCGGTCAAACTCTTTACCGTTGAAGAATATCTTGATGTTATAACTAAGTTTTTATCACGTCTGCGAGATGATATCTATATAGACCGTTTTGTATCGCAATCGCTGCCGGAGCTTGTCATAGCGCCCGATTGGGGAATAAAAAACCATGAGTTCAAAGCCCTTCTGTATAAAAAATTAAAACAATAACAAATATTAACATTGCAGTAAAAATATGAGAAGAACGATATACTGTATAATTTTTCTGATAGGTCTGTCGTCGGTTGTAATAGCTCAGGAATATGAGCAACTAATAAACGAGAGCTATGAGCATGCTGCAACTGATAATTATGCAGCTGCAGAAGAGTGTTTAAAAGCCGCGATGCGAATAGAACCTGGCAATCGTCTTAATTATGCTCTGTTAACCAATTTGGGTACCTTGCAGCGACGTCAGGGCAAACTTGAAGAGGCGCTTATGTCGTATTCGGCAGCGCTCGGACTGCAACCTGACAATGAGCTGACACTGATGAACAGAGCCGAGCTTTATACTCAAATGAACGACGTCGATAAAGCTATCTATGATTATAATACTTTGCTGGCAGAACATCCGAACAATGAGCAGGCTCTGTTTAACCGCGGACTGCTCTATATTAGAACAGGCGAGTTTGTTCCGGCAGAACAGGATTTTGAGAATATCATTAAAACTAACGAGGGTACGTTCCTTGGACGTTTTGGATACGCAATTCTTGAAAAAGCACGCGGCAATTTTGATGATAGCGAAGCGATTTTTAACTACCTCGCTGACAAATATAAAGATAACGTTCGCGTACTCGAAGAACGAGCCGAATTGTATTTTCTCACTAAACGTAACTATCGCGCTATCACAGATATTAACAAGGTCTTTGCTGCTGTGGCGCAACCATCGGCTGAAATGTACATGCTTAGGGGACGTATTAAGCTCGCACAGTATGAGAAAGAATCAGCTGCAATAGACTTTCGTAAAGCTGCCGAACTCGGATATGATAAAACAACTGTAGATAAATTGATAAAAGAATGCTTATGATGCTGAATATCATCGATATATCCTTCCCCCTCACCGACCCCGTGCTGAAATTCCTTGTAATTTTGGTCATCATCCTGTTTGCGCCCATACTGCTCAACAGGCTGAAGATACCGTCGATACTGGGGTTGATAATAGCAGGCGTGGTGATAGGTCCGCATGGTCTGAATATGATGGAGCGCGACAGCGGCATCATCCTTTCAGGTACGGCAGGGCTGCTGTATATCATGTTCTTAGCCGGTTTGGACATAGACCTTGCCGGTTTTCGCAAGAACCGGTACCGCAGCCTCTGGTTCGGTTTCCTGACGTTCATCATCCCGATGCTGCTCGGTTTTGCGGCGGGGCGCTACGTGCTGGGCTTTGCGCTTGATTCGTCGGCGCTGCTGGGCGGCATGTTCGCCTCTCACACGCTGATAGCCTATCCGCTGATAGCCAAGTACGGCGTTACGAAGAACCGAGCCGTAACGATTGCGGTTGGCGGTACGATGATAACCGACACTCTGGCGCTGTTCGTGCTGGCGACGATTGTAGGTTTAAACAAGGGCGAGGCTTCGCTCGGCTTCTGGCTCAAACTCGGCGGCTCTACCGTCATCGCCATTATCATCATTACAGCTGTTTTCCCGCTAATAGCGCGATGGTTCTTCAAGCGTTTCAAGGATAAGGTGGCGCAGTATATCTTCGTGCTGGCGTTAGTGTTCTTAGGCGCGGCGCTATCTGAACTTGCAGGTATTGAGGGTATTATTGGCGCGTTCTTGACCGGGCTGTCGCTCAACAAACTCATACCGAGCGCCTCTCCGCTGATGAACCGTGTAGAGTTTGTCGGCAACGCCATCTTCATACCGTTCTTTCTGATAGGTGTCGGAATGTTAGTTGATTACAAGGCGTTTTTTCGCGATTTCGGAACGCTCGAAGTGGCGGCGCTGATGATTATCATCGCTCTATGCAGCAAATACGCGGCAGCATGGGTTACGCAGAAGACGCTACGCTTCACTTCCGACGAGCGGCAGGTGATGTTCGGACTGAGCGCCTCTCGCGTAGCCGCCACACTCGCCATAGTATCAGTGGGTTACAACCTCATAGTAAGTTATACCGACGTTGGCGAGCCGGTGCGCCTGCTGAGCGAGAGCGTTCTCAACGGCACTATCATTATGATACTGATAACCTGTACGGTAGCCTCGTTTGCCGCCCAGCGCAGCGCACGTAACATATCCCTCATGCAGACCGACCAGGAAGACAGCCGCACTTACAGGGAGAATATTCTAATCCCTGTGAAGCACCCTGATAATCTTGACGAACTGATAAGTCTGAGCGCCATTCTGAAAAAGAAACAAAACAAGCACGGATTGTATGCACTTAATGTGCTGAATATACAAGATACGGATACTGAGGCGCATAAGAAAGCAACAGAACTGCTTGAGAAAGCGCAAAAAGCCGCTTCGGTAGCCGATATTCGACTCAGTACGCTGCTTCGTTACGACAATAGTGTGCCGGACGCTATTACAAGCGTCATTCGCGAAAATGCCATCACAGATTTAATACTCGGTCTGCACATCCGCCACGAAATGTCGGAATCATTTCTTGGCAACCTCACGGAGAACATTCTTGCACGAAGTAACGTAACGACTTGCATCTATCGCCCTGTGCAGCCAATTGCAACCGTAGCGCGCCATCACATTGTCATACCGCAACATGCCGAGACCGAGTTCGGCTTCCCTTTCTGGATGATGAAAATGCTCAATCTGGGGCGTAAAAGCGAACTTATCTTTTACGGCTCGCGTGAAACGTTGAATGTTATCCTTAACGTCCACCTCAAACATCACATCAACGCACGGTATGTGAACTTCAATAACTGGGACGATTTCCTCACTATAGCCGACAGTTTTGAGTCAAACGATGGCTTGATAGTAGTGATGAGCCGCCGCGACAAGGCTTCGTATCAGACCGGCATGCGTTTTATTCCGCAATATCTTAATAATCAGTTCAATGCCTACAATTTCATGCTTATCTACCCGATGCAACTATCAGAAAGTGAGCGCATTATGAACGCATCACTGCTGACGGGTTCGAGCGAAGCCATCGCCTGAATTTTATCGTCCACGCGAACAGTTTTTCAGCTCAACAACCGCCTTTTCGAGTGTTTGGCGGGGACAGCCGACGTTCAGGCGCATATAACCTTCACCTTCCTTGCCGAAAATGACGCCATCGTTCAAAGCAAGGTGCGCACGGTTGGTAAACAGGTCGTTAAGCCCGTGTTGCGACAGGCCTGTCCTGCGGCAGTCGAGCCACACAAGAAACGAAGCCTGCGGCATATAAACCTTGATTTGCGGAAGCTCGGCCGTTAAAAACTCATCCACGAAATAAACGTTACGTATCACATAATCAAGCATTTGCAGTCGCCACTCGAAGCCTTGCGTATAGGCGGCGACGGTAGCGGCGTAAGAGAACAGCGAGCCTTCATTGAACTCGCCCGCCCGCAAAAATCCGTAAAACTTATCGCGCAGACTCTTGTCCGGGACAATAGCGTATGATGCTATCAAGCCCGCGATGTTGAAAGTCTTGCTCGGAGCCATAAATGTGATGCTGCACGCCGCCGCCTCGTCGGAAACGGTCGGGAACGGATGATGCGTGAAGCCCGGATATGCCATCTCGGCATGAATCTCGTCCGACACAACTATTATATTGTGTTTGAAGCAGATAGCGGCAAGCTGACGGAGAGTCTCTTTCTTCCAAACTATCCCCGCGGGGTTATGCGGACTGGAAAGTATCAACACCTTGCACTTGGCGTCAATGATTGACTCAAGGTTGTCGAAATCCATCTCATATTCGCCTTGAGCATTCATTTTCAGCGGATTATATACGACTTCACGCCCCAAATCCTGTGGCACCAATCTAAATGGGTGATACACAGGTGGTTGAATGATAATCTTATCGCCTTTTTCACTGAAATGCTCTGTTACATAAGCTATTCCGCGCACTATTCCGGGAACGAAAGTCAGCCATTCGCGCGAGATGCGCCATTCATGCAGGTTTTCGAGCCAGTTGATGATAGCCGAATAGTAGTCTTCCGACGGGAAAGTGTAACCGAAAACGGGATGCTCACAGCGTTTGCGGATAGCTTCAACGATAAAATCCGGCGTCTCGAAATCCATGTCAGCCACCCACAATGGCGTCAAATCATCGCGCCCGTAACGCTCCGTTAACAGGTCATATTTAATGCAGTCCGTCCCCCGACGGCTTATCTGTTTATCAAAATCATATCTCATATCCCAAATTCTAAATTCTCAATTCTAAATTCTCAATTCCCCAATTTCCCAATAATGTATTCCGCCGCCTCCTCGGGCGTAAGAAAAGAGGTATCAAGCACAAGGTCGAAATTAGCCAAATCGGAACAATCGGCCCCGTACAACTCCATATACCGTTTGTTTTCGCTTGATTTTCTGGATATTATATTCTCGATAGCTTCTTCAACGGACGAATATTTCTCGCTCGTGCGCAGTAAATCGGACGCAATTCTCTCGGCCGCAACCTGCAACTCGACCGTCAGGAACACCTTGAACGAGTCAGGCACAAAAAACCATGCGAGCCGCGAATCTATAATAATATTGGAGGCATCGTTAAGCGATTTGAAAGTAGCGTCAATCTCGGCGTCAATCTCGGGATGCGTTTCCGAATAGCGGTTCAACTCAACGGTCGTCATGCCGTAACGGTCGGCTATCTCACGCTGAATCTTGCCGGTGTTGATGTAATCGTACCCAAGGCGGCGGCACAGTATAGCCGAAACGGTTGATTTGCCGCTCCCAAGGTCTCCCGTTATAGTGATGATTCTACACATATCTATTTGATTTTAAAGTAATTATATTTAATAATATCGTCAGACACGCTCCATGCTTCTTTCAGGTGAAGCAGGCAGTCCGGCGCAATTCCGGTCGTATCGCCGAAAAGCGCGCCATGCGAATCTATGGCGACGCCCGGATGTTCGAGAGTTAAAATACTCGTACCCAGACCTTTCCAATCATAGTCAGTGAGACCGAGCAATTCGAGAAGGGTTGGATAAATGTCCACTTGACCATAAACATGAGGTGCAACCTTAACAAGGTTGAGAACATTGTTAAGATTCTCAAGACCCGTTAAGTTTGAAGCATTGATTATCAACGGCACAAACGGTTCCGCCGGAACAAGCTCCATGCCTGCCGGCGCAGAGCGCAACTCCTGCCGCATACCCGCTAACCCTTCACGGTCTCCGGTAATGACTATCAGCGTGTTATCAAAACGCCTTTCGCTACGGATAGCGGAGACAAACTCCCCCAACGCACGGTCGGTATAGTTTGCAACCGTCAAATAGTCGCGCAACACGGCGGGCAAAGCGTCCGAAAACCGCACCTGACGCAGATTTGCGGGCAACGTAAACGGGAAATGTCCCGAATAAGTAACTATCTGGACAAGGTTAGCGCCATCCTCGCGCCACACCTCGCCGTTAAGGATTTTCTCGGCGCACTGGCGCAGCAACGACCTGTCGCCCAACTGCCTGCGATAATGCGGCCCGACCTTCTCGTCAAGCAGGAAATCGGCTTTTGAAACAAGACTGTCGTACCCGAACGCCGGCGCAATCACGTTTTGATTCCATACAATCGGCTTGTCCGCCGTCAAAACGCACGCCCGCACTTTGCCGGCGCCGTACTTTTGCTTCATCGCCTTTGCAAGCGACGGATAAAACGAATAAGGATATTTGATGCTGTAAACGCCGTTTTTTACCGGCAACAACCCCGTGTTTATCATCAGTTGCGCATCAATAGACCTGCCGCCGTTGACCTGCGAAAGGATGTGTGGCGCATAAATCGTCGTCGAATCGCCTATTAAACGGTTAAGATACGGCGTAATCTCCTGTCCCTCAACCGTTTTCCCTATAACCCAACTCTCAAACGACTCCGCAAGAATCAGTATGCAATTAACCCCTACCCCATCAACCTTAACAAGGTTGTGAAACTTGTTTAGGTTATTCCCGTCATTGCAACCCCACTCCTTGTCATTGCGCCACCCCTCAATCCGCGCCAAAGTCTCCGGCGTACAAACATCCTTATCAAGAACGTAATCATAACATAATGAGCCAATTACAGTATAAATAGGCGTCCCGCAAGTATGGGTATATGAATCCTGAAGCGATTCGTAAGCCTTCACAAATCCGCCTTTCGACCAAAGCAACACCCCGCCGAATATAGCAACCAAAACCGTACACAACCCCCAAAACCCGACAGGCCTCCCTTTCCCCGTCATTTTTTCCGAAAGCGAAAAAGAAGAAGCGAATGCCCCCCTTCCCGTCATTTTTTCCGCAAGCGAAAAAGAAGAAGCGAACCCTTTCCCCGTCATTGCGAACGAAGTGAAGCAATCTCCCATCAACCACCAAACAACCGTCGAAACCGGAAACAGCGCATCCCCCCAACGAAACGAGCCAAACACGCTGCCCGAAAAGTCAATCAGATTCGGCAGCAACCTGTAGCTGCTAAGCGGAATCGCAGTGAAATATGTCCTGAAATACAGTAAGTTAGCTATCAACACCAATCCTGTAAACAAAGCTATTAACCGCCGGATCCACAACGCCCGCCGGAAAAAAACGGCAGGCGCAGACAGCAATAAAGCAAGCAACACCGCAAAGATATACGTCTCGGCGTACGAAAACGGGCGAAACGTCGAAATGGCGCACCAACTGTAGTCAAACCACAGGATTTTAAACAACAGCAACAGGAAAAATGCAACAAACTTCTTTGACATAATATCTTTTGTTAAGCATAACCCTAACAAGGTTTTGAACCTTATTAAGGGCGCAAAAGTAGTAAAAAATGCACTTTTTACAAAAAAATATCGTACCTTTGTCGCTTAATCTATAAAAATTAACGGATGAAAATTACAAGAAACAAGTATGTATCGGTCTGTTACGACCTGTATGTCGGCGAAGAGGGCGAAGACAACGAGTTGATGGAAAGCGCCACAGCCGAGCGACCGCTGAAGTTCATCTTCGGCATGGGACTAATGTTGGAGGCTTTCGAGAACAATATCAACGGTTTGCAGAAAGGCGACAAGTTCGATTTCACCCTCAAGCCCGAAGAGGCTTACGGCGTTTTCGTTGAAGAGCATGTCGCCGAACTGCCGAAAAAGATTTTTGAGGTCAACGGCAAGTTCGACACCGAAATGGTGAAAGAAGGCGCCACGTTGCCTATGATGGACTCTAACGGCGGACGCATCAATGGTTCCGTGCTTGAGATAAAAGACGACGTAGTAGTGATGGATTTCAACCACCCGCTGGCCGGCGAGACACTGCATTTCATCGGCGAAGTGCTTGATGTTCACGACCCTACGGAAGCAGAATTAGCAGAGATAAACAAATCCTTAGGCGGTTGCGGCGAAGGCTGCGGATGCGACGACTGCAACGAAGGCTGCTGCTAAATTGAGAATTAAGAATTGAGAATTAAGAGGTTACGTCATTTTTTTCGCAAGCGAAAAAGAAGAAGCGAACGAAGTGAAGCAATCCAGTAAAAATTCTAAAATCTAAAATCTAAATTCTAAAATCTAAAATAAAAAAAGATGAACACCATCGGCAACATATTCCGGCTAACTTCTTTCGGCGAATCCCACGGGGCGGCGATAGGAGGGGTTATTGACGGCTGTCCTGCGGGGATTGTCGTTGATTTGGATTTTATCCAAAGCGAGATGGACAGACGCCGTCCGGGTCAGTCAGACCTCACGACACCCCGCAAGGAAAGCGACCGTGTGGAGTTCCTCTCCGGCATCTTCGAAGGCAAAACTACCGGCGCCCCGATAGGTTTTATCGTCCGCAACGAAAACCAACACTCCGACGACTATGACAACCTGAAAGACGTTTACCGCCCCTCACATGCCGATTACACCTATCAGGTAAAATACGGCATCCGCGACCACCGCGGCGGCGGGCGCAGTTCGGCACGCGAAACGGTTTCACGATGCGTTGCCGGAGCTTTAGCTAAACTCTTCCTGAAAACATATAACATTGATATTCAGGCATTTACGTCTCAAATTGGGAATATCAAATTGGAAGGCTCATACAAAGACTACGACCTCAGCCTGACGGAAACAAATCCCGTCCGCTGTCCCGACCCGCAAAAGGCGTCCGAGATGGAGGCGCTTATACGTCAGGTTAAGTCGGAAGGCGACACTGTCGGCGGGGTCGTCAGTTGCGTTATACGTGGTGTGCCGGCAGGGCTTGGCGAGCCTGTATTCGGCAAGCTTCACGCCGCGCTCGGAGCAGCCATGCTGAGCATCAACGCCGCCAAAGGTTTCGACTACGGCGACGGCTTCGACGCCCCCCTCTATCGCGGCTCCGAACACAACGACGAGTTCATAACAGAGGAACCCCACCCCCATAATTGCGAACCCCTCTCCCGTCATTGCGAACCCCTCTCTCGTCATTGCGAACGAAGTGAAGCAATCCAGAAAAAAAACGATACCAATCTAATAATCAGAACCCGCACCAACCATTCCGGCGGCATACAGGGCGGCATCTCCAACGGCGAAGACATCTATTTCCGTGTAGCATTCAAAGCAGTAGCCACCCTACTGCGCGACCAAAACACAATAGACATAAACGGCAACCCGGTAACGCTCAAAGCCCGCGGCCGCCACGACTCCTGCGTCATCCCCCGCGCAGTCCCAATAGTAGAAGCCATGGCCGCAATCACAATAACAGACTACCTTTTGAGAATTCCGCAAATTGACGCCAGTCAATTTGCGATAACAACTCCGAACCCCCGCGGACGCGGAGTAAGCTCCGGCTGAACACGAAGCGACCGCCTCAAAGCATCGGAACCGGAAGAAGCCCCCGAAGCCGACCGCGCAGCAAGCGGCTTTACCCCCGTAATACGCTCAACAGCAACGGCAAGCAGCGGGTCGGTTACATCCCCAAAATCCTTGAGGTCGAAATAATCCTCATCAGCCCGCACTTCGGGAGGCAGACCGCCCACAAACGTCGGATAGCCGCTCTTGTTGGCATAACGGTAAACCATTATATACATCCCCCAGTTTGATATGTTCTGGTACTTGTATTGAACCGCATCCTCATAAAAATCCATAACCCCCATCAGGTACGCGCCGCAATACTTCCCGTGCGTAGTGTCGCCGATCAGCACCACGTCCATATAAGGCTTCAGCCCGATAAGGGTAGCCTCCGACGCCGACGCCGTATTGCCTGTTACAAGCGCGTAAACACGATTCAAATTCATATTAACATTCAGGGTATCAATGAAATACTCCGTATTCTGATTCTTAAAATATTCCGTATAAAGAGCATTCCACTGCCTCGAAAGATACACATCTTTGCTTTTAACGACCGACTGAGGCGCTAAAATGCTCGCAAGTTTCTGGGCCGTGATAGCATATCCGCCGCCGTTATAACGCAGGTCGAGCACCACATCGCTCACACCTTGAGATTTAAAATCGGCGAAAACCGACTTCAGGGCGCCTTCCGACTGCTGCTGGTAACCCGTATAACACAGATAACCAATCTTTTTGCCGCCAAAATTAATCACTTCGTAATGCTGCACAGGGTCTTCATACATATTCACAGCCTTTAAATCAACCGGCGTTGGCGACACCGAGATGGCATCATCCTTCAAAACCCCCATCGTCAGTTTCGCCGTCGAGGAATAATACAGGTCGGTGTAGTTAGACTCCGTCAAGTCGCCGCCGTTCAGCCCGACGATTATATCCCCGCGCTTTATCCCGGCTGCATCCGCCGGCGAGCCTTTGTAAACATACAGCACAATGGCGAAAAGCGACGTCGGTTTGTTGCTGAAACGCCCGAATATCAGGCTCAAACCGTATGTAGTAGTAACGCCGTTGAACTGTCCCTGAGTACCTTCAATGTCATCCGTCAGGAACGACCACCTGTCTTCCTTGTTAATAAACTTCAGGAACAGCTCGTTATGGTCTGAATATGAGCGATATGTCTCCGCATCACTATATTTCGTCCAGTCCGTATCAGCCTCCCAAAGGTAGAGGTTGCTCACGCAGTCCACTATAAACTGGTTCACCTTCTCCGAATCGGTCAAAACCACGTTCGGATCGGT
>JAISTJ010000166.1 GCA_031272655.1 Tannerella sp. | reverse complement strand
GAGAAGTGAAAAATCCACATTTTTAGGGATTGTGGGGTAGGGGAAACTACCGTACCTTTGCGGCGTCAAAAGGTACATTTTTTATGCGGAAAATTTTGTTAATGGTCTTACTATTAGTAGTTTATGTTGTGGCGTTGAAGGCGGTTGCGGGTTATGGCGATAACAGCACACAGGTCGCAAGACAAGGTATCATCGAAGGTTGGGTTACCGACTGCGCCGACGGGAAGCCGCTTGTAGGTGTAACGGTCAGGATTGTTGATGCAAACGCAGGCGCTGCCACCGACGCTTCAGGTTACTATATTATTAATGTAAAGGCAGGCGAGCACACCGTCGAATTTTCCTACATCGGCATGGAAACCGTCCGCCACGAGGTCAAAATCTCAAAATCACACCACCTCAACATCTGTATGTGTGAAGCGGCGAGCGAACTTGGCGAGGTGGTCATCGAAGCCAAATCCAAAGTCCAAACTGTGCGCGAATCGGCCTATAATGCGATAGCCATAGATGCTAAAGCGCTGCAAAATACTACCCTCGACCTCGCGCACGCTATGGAAAAGGTGTCGGGTGTGAAGATTCGCGAATCGGGCGGTCTCGGCTCTGCGACACAGTTTTCTCTCAATGGCTTCACCGGCCGGCACGTCAAGTTTTTTATGGACGGGGTGCCGATGGAGGGCATGGGCGCGTCGTTTCAAATCAACAATATCCCTGTCAATATAGCGGAAAGGATTGAAATTTACAAGGGAGTGGTGCCGGTCGGCTTCGGCGCGGACGCTATCGGCGGGGCGGTCAATATCGTTACCAATCAGCGGCGGCGCACGTTCGTTGACGTCTCGTATTCCTACGGCTCATTCAACACTCACCGCACGTCGGTCAGCGCAGGGCATACCACGCAAAGCGGGCTGATGATGGAACTCATTGCTTATCAGAACTATTCCGACAACACGTTTTGGATTGACAATGCCGTCAAAGACCTTGAAACAGGGCAGATTGACGTCAATAAAATCGAACACATCCGCCGTTTCCACGACACGTATCATAACGAAACTGTCATTCTCAAAGCAGGATTAGTCAATAAACCGTTTGCCGACCGCCTGATTTTCAGCGTCAATCTGGGTGAGAGTTACAAAGAAACGCAAAATGGCGTCCGTCAGGATGTGGTTTACGGGCAGAAACACAACCGCAACCGTACTGTGATGCCATCGGTGCAATATATCAAACGCAACATGCTCGACGACCGTTTGGACATGATGCTGACGGCAAACCTGAACAAAAATATCTCGCACAATATTGATACTTCGCGCTACGAATACAACTGGCGCGGCGAATCGCATTACAACAACGGTAAACTCGGCGAGCAGAGTTATCAGGATTCGGAATACGATAACCGCAACTGGAACACGACTTTCAATGCCACTTACCGCATCAATGCACGACAGTCGCTGATGCTAAACAACGTCCTGACAGCTTTCGACCGCGACACCCGCGCCACAGCCTCCGATGCGACGCTTGTAGCCACCGACACGATGCCCAAAACCTCACGCAAGAACGTGGCCGGCATTTCCTACAAATATCATCACGAGCAGCGCTGGAACGTATCGGCGTTTGCCAAGCATTATCTTCAACAGAGCAAAGGTCCGAAGGCGACCGACGACGGACGCGGCTATACGCTTGCCGATGAATCGTTTGCTGCCTTAGGCTACGGCGTGGCAGGGACAGCGTTCTACAAAGATTTTCAACTGAAAATATCCTACGAAAAAGCATATCGCCTGCCCACTGACAGCGAACTCTTTGGCGATGAAGACCTTGAACACGGCTCGGCAGGCCTGAAAGCCGAAAACAGCGACAACTACAACGTCAACCTCGCGTTCAACGGCGCTCTTGATCGTCAGCATTTCATTTTTGCCGACGTCGGTTTTATCCTTCGCAACACGAAAGATTACATCCGCCGCGTTACCGAAAGCCTGTCTAACAAATATTTCGCCACACATATCAACCACGGATACGTCCGAAACACCGGTTTCAACAGCGAAGTGCGCTATTCCTATTCTCACCTCGTAACGGCGGGCGTGAACGTAACCTACCAGAACATCCGCGATAACGAGCGCTCAACGATGAGTTCGGCTGAGAGCACTACCTACGGGGCGAGGATTCCCAACATCCCCTATCTTTTTGCCAATGGCGACATCGAATTGCGACTGCGTGATTTCCTCCATAAGCGCAATCACTTAGCCATCGGCTATACGGCGAATTATGTACACGACTTCCCGCTTTATTCCGAGCGACACGGGGCTTCGGGCAAAAAGACCGTCCCGACGCAGTTTTCGCACGACGCGAGCGCGACCTATACCATCGCTGACGGTCGCTACAACGTCGCCATCGAATGTCGCAACCTAACCGACGCCCGTCTCTACGACAACTTCTCGCTTCAAAAGCCCGGACGCGCTTTTTATATCAAACTGAGATATTTTTTCATCAATAATAAATAAATCATTATGCAAAAGAAATTCATCTTATTTTCATTGGCGGCATTCAGTATTATTGCCGTAACTTCCTGCGACATGGACGACAACAACGACGCGCCTGCCGCAGACGAGCCTGTTGGCGCTTATATTATCGTTGCCACGAGCGACGAGGCGTCGTACATCTTGCAGTCGGCCGACCTCACGAAGGGTGAACTGACGATTGTCAATTCCGGTCTCGAAACCGACAACGGCACCGAATGGGAGTTCAACAGCGACCGTTACCTCTATCGCCTGCAATACAATCAGGGCAACGCGGGCACAAGTTCGTCATACATCCTTAATGCCGACGGACAAATCGAAGAGCGCAGCATTGCGGTCGAAATCCGCAGCCGCTTCACTACTCACGGCTCGTTTGGTAAATACGTCGTAACCGCAGCCGCCGTTGCGACCGACACCAAAGACGAAGCAGGGAATGCCGCTCAGGGCGTAACTTTCACTTATATTGACGCCGAACAACAAACGCTGGCTACCAAGACTATTGTTACCGAAAACTTCCTCGGCAACGGCGAGTATGTTACTTTTTCGGGCGTCGCCGAGGTTGGCGGCAAACTCTTTACCGCCATCTGTCCGCTCGGAGTGAGCGATTACGGGGCGGCTCGAGGCTTCGGTGGTGGCTCCGGCTCTGACAGCGGTTCCGGTTCAGGCGACGGCTCTGCTTCCGGTTCGGGTGCAGCTTATAGCGGGACGGCTTTTCCCGACAGCGTATGGATTGCGGTTTTCGACAATACCTCGTTCTCCAACCCGCGCATCATCCGTGACAGCCGTCTCGGATACGCCACAACGCGCTTTCGTTCACAGTATTACACCAATCTTGCGGTTGACGATGCCGATAACCTCTATGTTTTCTCGTCTGCCTACGAAGCCGAAACAACCCGTCCGTCAGGCGTTCTGCGCATCAAGTCGGGCGCTGAAACCTTCGACCCGTCGTTCTTCTTTGATATCGAACAGGCTGCCGAAGGACGCCATCTCTACAAGGTCTTCTACATTGCGAAAGACTATTTCCTGCTGCAACTATACACCGTTGCCGGCAAACCGTCAGCTGTGGGCAGCGACGCCCGCGTTTTAGCTATTTTTAATGCCGCCGACCTCTCGCTACGTTATGTTACAGGGCTGCCTGCAGTTGAGAACATCGGCAGTTTCGGTAAAAAAACGATTGTTGAGAATGACGTGATTTTTATTCCCGTCGTAACGACCGACGGCTCTCAACCGGCAATTTACGTGATAGACCCCGCTACGGCAGTCGCTTCGCGCGGCACGGTGGTTACTTGTACCGGCATCGGGGCGGTTGGGAAATTGAGAATTGAAAATTTTTAAAATATATAAATTATGGTAAAGTTATTATTTCAATTATTGACGTGGTTGGTTGAGAATCTGCCACTTATCACATCGTTGGCAACGTTGACGCTCATTTTCATGCTTCTGGCAAAGTCCATCAAGAAGCATCCCTACGTCTATTATACGATATTTGCATTGCCTGCGCTGCTATTCTTTGCGCGTTCTTTCTTTGGCAGCGAGGGCATTTTTGCGTTCTCACGCGGCGGAGTTATCGGGCAAATAATGCGCGAATACGTGCATTTTTCGGGCTTTTCTTTCCCGCTGCTGATAATCATTATGTTCATCGGCGCGTTGCCGCTGTCGAACCCCTACGTCAAACGCCTGATGATGATTCGCAAAGAGTTGTCAATCATTTCCGGCTTCCCCGTTTTGGTGCACATCTGGGTGCGTTGGGGAATGGGAATCGGCACCTTTGAATACTTCTTCGGAAGCGGCGAGGCGGCAGTTCGCGGCGGCGCCGGCGCTATTTACGCCAATTCCGCCTATCTGCTCGGCGCCGTAATGTCCGTACTGTTCCTAATCCTGTGGATAACGTCATTTGACTTTGTACACCGCTGGCTTGGCGGCGTGCGATGGAAAAAAATACAGTGGTGGTCATACGTCCTTTATGCAATGATTTTCACACATTCCATCCTGTTGAGCGTAAGCCGTCTTGTCGGCGGTGGGCGTGGCGGTGGCCACGGTCATGGTGGCGGAGGCGGTCGTGGCGGTCATGGTGGTGGCGGCGGTCATGGAGGTCGCGAAATGGCACACCAAGCCGGCGAAGCGTTTCGTCACGGCGCCGAGTCAATTCGTCAAGGCGGTGAAATGGCAAGTCAAAATGGCAGCGCACACAGCGGCGGCGAAATGACGCTCGCAACCGTGATAGGCATTATCAGCGTCTGCCTCATCTTCGGCGCCTACCTCTTCCTACGCCTCCGAAAAGCCCGAAAAGACGCCACGAAAAAAACAGAACAATAACCCACAGTTCGGCGTACGGATTTCCAACCCGCATAAAACAATGACACATAAAAACAACTGACGGCTTCACTCCAAAGTGAAGCCGTCAGTAAAGCATCTGCCACATCCTCCGACAGTATTGATTCCGGCAATGCTATCGTAAATTTCGTTCCTTAACAGCCTTATTATCGTTCTCTGTTTTTATATCGCTTTTAATTCCTTTGCCTGTTTCTTTTGCAATATGGGCTTGTGTGGCTTTTGGATTTTGTTTTAGCGACAATAATACCGTTTTCAAAGTATCACTCAAAGTATCATTTTTGCTTAAAGCATCATCCAAAGTATCATTCATCGAAATCTTTCATTCTATCGGTATAATTTTAAATCTGAACTGTAAACGAACTGTAAATGAACTGTAAATTAAACAAAAACTTCCCATAAACCATCTTTGTCGGCTCCAATGCGTCTAATTATATTGCTGTTTTTGAGTGTATTAAGTTCTTTTCGTTGTTTCTCCGAATTTTTTGTTGCTACGCTCATATATTTAGGCATACTTCGTGTTAATTAATTGTCTTCTATTTCAATGGGTATATACTTCTCTTTGCAATAGTTTTCTATTTCCGTATCATTGCTGAAATAGCTGTCGCAGAACTCTTCAAGTTCTTTTTCTGTTGATTTGTAATAACGTTCCTCTGCTGTCAGCAGTTTCTCTGTTTGGTCTATAAATCTCTTAAAATCTTCATTTATAATACAAAGTTTA
>JAISTJ010000153.1 GCA_031272655.1 Tannerella sp. | reverse complement strand
AGCAATAGCCAGCGGCAACGCCACAATACCTACTATGACGCCCGCCATAAGGTCGCTCACAAAACGCTGCCGCGAATAATGCCGCACAGCGTCAAACAGTTTCGGTCGAAATTCAGGAAATAATTTCATATTTTTGGGGGGATTTATTGCCATATTTTTATGTTAAAAAGTTTCGGATTTAAAAAGCAATGAACTGTCTCCATAGCTTAGAAAGCGAAAATCATGTCCTAACGCATAATTGTAAATTGTTTTCCAATCGTTACCAACAAAAGCCGAAACAAGCAGTAACAGAGTGCTTTTAGGTTGATGGAAATTGGTTATAAACCTGTTAATCAGGCGAAAACGGAAGCCGGGAACAATAATAATGCTTGTAGAGGCAGAAATTTTCTCTAAGTTGTTATTACACATATATTTTAATATATTTTGCAATGCCTCTTCCGCAGATATTTCCGGCGCTTCTTTTTCATAAGGTTGCCATTGTGAGATGTTTAATGAAGAAATTTTATCGGATTTGCCTATGTAATAAAGGCTTTCGAGCGCACGTACTGTCGTAGTGCCTACGGCTGTGATGTTTCCGAGGTTTTCAAGCAGATTTTCTATTGTTGAACGATTGACGCTAAAGTGTTCCGAATGCATATCATGCGCCCCAATTTTTGCCGTCTGTACCGGTTTGAAAGTTCCTGCTCCTACGTGCAATGTAAGCTCTTCGGTTTTTATATCCCTGTTTGTCAGCCCTTTAAATACATTATCACTAAAATGCAAACCGGCAGTTGGCGCAGCAACTGATCCTTTAATTTTTGAATATATTGTCTGATAGGTTATTAAGTCCGACGCTTCCGTATCTCGATGCAGATAAGGGGGAACAGGTAAAACGCCTGCTGCTTCGAGAATGTCTGCAAAAGTATATTCGGGATTGTCCCATTTAAACAATATACTATGCGTATCACCTGAAAATGAAGAACTTATCATTTCGGCGGTAAAAATTACTTCATCTGAATTAATCTTTAAAACATGTCTTAAAACGCCTGATTTCCAACGTCTTAAATTACCGACCAGACATTTCCACTTACATTCGTTTTTAGACGAGAAAACAAGTGCATAATCATGCGGCGCTTCGGGTTCGAGGCAAAAAATTTCTATCTTTGCACCCGTATCTTTTCTGAAAAGCAACCGCGCTCGTATTACCCGCGTATTGTTGAAAACCAAAAGTGATGACTCCGGCAGATAATCCGGCAGGCTGCTGAAAACGCTTTCGGATATCTTGCCATCGCGAAAAACCAGCAGTTTAGACTTGTCCCGTTCTGCAAGCGGATATTTAGCAATCCGTTCATCGGGTAGTAAATAGTCAAAATCCTCAATATTAATATTTTGTGCAGATTTTAATAAATCCATATCTTTAAAATATGGCGCAAAATTACGCTTTATTTACGAAAAAAATGTACTTTTGCGGGAAAAAACGATGAGGAAAGAAGATTTTTACGATGTAAGCTCTCTTGGGAAAAGGCAGATTGAGGTTGGCGACAGGGTTCGTTTTCTCAACAGTTCCGGCGGCGGGCAAGTAACGGCTTTTCACGGTAAAGATATGGTGTTAGTAGAAGATGAGAACGGGTTTGATGTGCCTGTGCTCATTAATGAATGTGTTGTTATCGGTAAGGAAGACGATCGTAAGATTGAGCGCAAAGTGTCTATTCCTCCTGAAAATGAGGATGTTACTAAAATTGTAAAAGCGCCGGAAAAGCCGTTTATCGAAACCTCTGAAGGCGAGCGGCTTAACATATCTTTAGCCTTTCTTCCGGTTGAACCTGACAATTTTATTCACAGCTCTTTCGAGAGTTATATTATCAACGAAAGTAATTATTATGTGTATTTTAATTATATGAGTTGCTCGAATAACAACTGGACAAGCCGTATGCATGATTTGCTTGAACCAGATACAAAACTGTTTATCGAAGAGTTTAACAAACAGGATATTAACGAATTGGAACATTTATGCGTACAGATGATAGCTTTCAAAGACGGCCGGTCATACTCTTTCAAAAAGTCCTTATCTGTGGAATTTAGATTAGATACCGTAAAGTTTTACAAACTGCATTGCTTTACGGTTAACAAGTTTTTCAATGAAGAGGCATTGATTGTTCCGCTTGTTATTAATGACTTGCCGGAACGCAGGATGCTACATAGTTTATAGTTTTGATTTTAGATTTTAGATTTTTGATTTTAGATTTTAGATTTTTGATTTTAGATTTTTGAAGATGAAGAAGATTACTGAATTACTTAGGGAAGGTAGAATTTTGGTTTCTGATGGGGCGTGGGGTACTTTCCTTTATCAAAAAGGATTGCAAGCTGGCGAATGTCCCGACGAATGGTGCTTGACGCATGCGTCGGAAGTGGAAGATATTGCAAGGAGTTATATTCTTGCGGGTTCGGATATTATAGAGACAAATTCCTTTGGCTCAAACCGTTACAACCTTGAACATTTCGGATTACAAGACAAAGTCAAGGATATCAACAAGGCTGCAGCACAGATTTCACGTCGGGCTGCCGCAGGTAAAGATATTTACGTCATAGGTTCGGCCGGGCCTACCGGGAAATTTCTTATGATGGGTGATGTAACCGAAAATGAGCTGTATGACTGTTATAAAGAGCAGGTAACAGCCCTCGCAGAAGGTGGCGCCGATGCAATTTGTTTCGAGACGATGAGCGACCCTGACGAAGCTGCTGTTGCAATCAAAGCGGCAAAAGAAAACACGGATTTGGAAGTGATTTGTACATTTACTTTCGACAAATCAGGTGATAATACTTATCATACACTCATGGGCTCAACTCCGACAGAAGCTATCGGTAAAGCGCTTGAAGCGGGCGCCGATATTATTGGCTCCAATTGCGGAAATGGCGTTGAGCGCATGATTGAGATTACAGAAATAATAAGGCACGATTACCCTGAAGCATTTATCCTTATTCATGCAAATGCGGGCTTGCCTGTCTTTGTTGACGGCAAAAACACTTATCCCGAAACGCCGGAAATTATGGCTTCATACGTCCCGAAACTTATATCAGCCGGAGCGAACATTATTGGCGGCTGTTGCGGAACTACCCCCGAACATATTCGGGCTATTAAGGAACGGGGGTTGGGGGTTTGAGGTTTTTTGGGTTTGAGGTTTTCAAGTTTCAAGTTTTTATTGGTTTTTGTTGGTTTTTTTGGTTTTTGTTGGTTTTTATTGTTTTTTAGTTTCGAGTTTGGAGTTATTGATATATAGAAACAATCCGGAATGCTGAGTATCAGTTTATTCCGGATTGTTTCTTTTTTTGTCATAGCGAATCGAGTAAAGGCTCGCAATGACAGGAAGATTGCCGTTTATTGCGGGCCGAGTACCGTGCCTTCTTTGGGAACGGTCAGCGGGGTTTGGTTGTTTTCCGCGCCCGGATAGCCAATGTTCTGATTTATAACGCCTTTGAGATTGGTGTTGATGGCATTTGCGGGAACAGGCCAAAGGACGTGATGGACGCTGATCTTGTATTCAGCCCAGCGGTGTTTGACGCCTTTGTTATAGAAATTGTTCTTTGCATTCACCCAATCGTACCAGAAATTAATGCCTTCCTGCTTGATGTTCGAGCCTGTACCGCCTGGTCCCGAAAAGTTATTCAGGCTGTAGGTACGTCCGCCGAACACTTCGCAGGCTTTGCCCGTTTTGGCGAAAGTATATGCTATGCGCACAATCTCGACATGTCGGTTTTCTTCGTAATAAAGCTCGCGTGCGCGTTCGTCAAGAATCTCGCCTATCGTGATGTCGGCTGCGGTAAGCGGCTCGGCGCCAGCACGTTCGCGAACGACGTTCATTGCTGATGCGGCGCTTGCGAGGTCGCCTTTCCAATAGTAACTCTCGGCGAGCATCAGATAAACTTCGGCCGTGCGATAGATGTACCACGGCGTTTCGCCACCCTGCCACTGGGTTTGCAGCGGGTCGGGCACAAACAACTTGTAATGAGGCCAGTTGTACCAGCAGCGGATTGTATCCTCGATACCCATATCAACAGGTTTTATGAGGTATTTGCCATACCACTGGTTACCGCTTGTTTTGAGGGCGGGATTGTTGTAGCGCAGGTCTTCGGGACGGCGCCAGCTGTCGTGATTATACGGCCCGCGCATGTCGTTGCCTTCCTTGTCGGCGCGCCAGATGTCGTACTGGAAGTAGTTGGTCGGACGTACGCGCCCGATGCCGCGTCCGTACATGCGGTTGAGATCCATTTCGGGGTCTGTCTCGTCGGGTGCAACGGTCTGGCTGCAACCTTGGATGCCGTCGGGCGTCTTAACATTGGCGCTGTTCCAGAACGGCACGCCGTTACGCATGATGACGATGCGGTCGGAACCATCCACTTCGGGATAAGAAACGACATACATAAGTCCCTCTGTATTAGACATATCAAGCTTTGCTTCAACGCTGTGGAGATCGTGCATCAGGTTAGTGTTCGCCTTTGTTTGATTGGTAGTGAAGCGTTTAGTCATAAGCGGATATTTGGCGGTGATTTCCCTGCCGATAGCTATTGCGCGGTCAAAATCGGTCAACGCCATGCAAACCTTCATCAGAAGCACTCCGCAGGCAGCTTTTGACGTTCTGCCGCGGTCAACGACTTCAGGCACCCATTGATAGGCGTATTCGAGGTCGGTTTTGATTTTTTCAAGGATACTCCAGCGGTCGTAAGTATAGAAATCATACTTCGGTTCGTTGATTTCCCAGTCCAAATAAGGCACATCGCCATACTGATGCGTCAGTTTGTAGTATCTGTAGGCGCGCTGGAAATATGCCGAGCCGAGAACCGCGTTGCGTTCGGCATCGTCCTTATACGTGGCATTATCTATACGCGCCACGACAACGTTTGCGTACTTGATGCCTTTGTAACCTTCATACCAATACCAGCCCGTTTTGGTGCGGTCGCCGTTATTAAGGTCGAGGTCGGGAAGCAGTGACACGTCCATATCCATCTGCGGACCTGCCTTGTCGGTCGTTCCTTCGACGGCGATGTCCGCCTGCACCATCTCGGTAACGATAGGCGCGGCGTCGCCGTAGAACTCATGACGCATGTTTCGCTCGCAAGTAGTAAGCGCCGAATAGAAGCCTGCCGCATCTACATACGAATTTTCAGGCGTGTAAAACGACAGCGGTTCGGGCTTCAGCCAATCTTCGCTGCACGAAACGAGAGCTATCAAAGCAGCAATCATCGGCAGCACACTGTATTTTAATATATTTCTTTTCATAACTTATTCATTTAAAGGGTTTTACAATGTGAAATTAAGACTCAGATTATACGTGCGCGGGGTTGGCGTACTTTCGCTCGAAGCGGCATTGTCGCTGTAGCTCCATCCGCGTTCGGGATCCCACCAGTCCCAGTGAGGCGAGAAGACGGCGGCGTTGTGGACGCTTGCGGAGATGCGCAGGTTTTGAATGGCAAACGGCTTAAGGAGGTTCTTAGGCACATTGTATGAGAGAGTTACGTTTTCGAGACGGATAAAAGACCGTTCGTTATAAATGGTTCCAAGATTTTTAGACCCGATGCGTGCATAGTCCTCAAGGCGGTTTTCAGGCGTCCAGTGCGGAATTTTGTATTCCGAACGCCTGTCGGGGAAAGAGCGTGCGTTGGCGGCAAGGTCGAAGCTGTCGTAATGCCCCCAGTATGAGTACATCATAGCCGAGACCGAGAAGTTTTTCAGGAAAGTAACCTCGTTGCGCCATGTCCAGCGGAAACGCGGTGTGAAATAGCCCTGAAATACTTTGTCTTCGTTTGTCAGCACTCCGTCGTTGTTCTGGTCCACATATTTGAAGTCGCCTGGCTGGCAGCCGTATTTGCTTGCTTCCTCCGTTTCTTCCACTTGCCAAACGCCATTGCGTACATAGTTCCAAATCTGGTCGGGGTCATGTCCTATAAACCACTGATTACCAACGTCATCGGCTTCTTTTTGACCAATCACGTTACCGTTGGCGTCAACCACATCAACCATATCGCCGTAAAGGTGAACTATTTTACGACGGTTGAGCGAGAAGATGAACGACGTGTTCCACGTAATGTCATTGTTAGACACGGGCGTTGCGTTGAGCGTGATTTCCAGACCTTTGTTGGCTACCGAGCCAAGATTCGCCCAAACACTGCTGAAACCTGTTATTTCGGGCAGCGAGCGCTCCACAAGCAGGTCGCGAGTGCGCGAAAGATAGCCTTCGATTGAGCCGCTGAGCTTGTCGCCAAAGAGCGAAAAGTCGAGACCAAGATTGTAAGCGGCGGTGCTTTCCCACTTTAATCCCTTGTTAGACATACGGTTAACATAAAGTTGGGATGTTACGTAAACGTTGCCGTTCTGGTCAATATACGGATGAGCGCCCGACACCATGTCGGAAAGCGCGACGTAACGTCCGATGTCGCGGTTACCGTTGGCGCCCCACGAGAAACGCAGTTTACCGTACGAAAGCCAGTCCCGCAGCGATTCGGCGAACTTTTCCGAAGAGAAAACCCACCCAAGCGCCAACGATGGGAACGTAGCGCGCGGATAGAGCTGTCCGAAAGCCGAATAACCGTCGCGACGCACAGAAGCGGTCAACAGGTACTTATTTGAAAACGAGTAGAACAGACGCGCCATCAACGCATCACCTGTCTGTACCTCATCATTACTCTCGTTAAGCGGTATTGTTCCTGCCTGAACGCGGTGATAACCAAGCACATCGCTCGGCGAATAACCTTTGTTGGTAATCTGTTGGCTCCAATATTGATATTTCTCGGCATTGGCAAGAAGCGTTACCTCGAAGTTGTGTATTTGATTGAAATCCTTCTTCCAACGCAGGATATTGTCATTTTGCCATGAATAGGTTTTTGAGGTAAAACGTGTTGATTCCCCTCCCTTTGTAGCCCATTCAAAATGCTTTGAGGAATCGTGGTTGTAATACTCGTACCATTCGTATCGCGGTATGAAATTGCTTTGAAATTCAAATCCGAAAGGCAGGGTTATACGCGCATAGATATTGGAATTGAGGGTGTTATATAGTTTTTTGCGGTCGCGATAGAGGTTGTCGAAAAACGGGTCGGGCGACTGCGTTTCATACGAAGGGTACTTCTGCAAAAACGGCTCTGCATCGGGGTTGTTAAGCTCGCTCTTGGTGTAAGGAGTGAGTAACACCATGCTTCCCCACGAACATGGCATAGCACTTTCGTCTCGTTGCGAGAAGTTTGTATTGATGCCGACGCTCAGGAAGTTTGTTATTTTCGATTCGAGGTTCAGTCTGGTGCGGAACACTTTGAAAGCATCGCCCACGACTATACCTTCGCGATCGGCATAACCACCTGACCAATAGTAAGATACGTTGTCGGTACGTCCCGAAATGCTTGCCGTATAATCCTGTTGGAGACCTCTTTGCAGCACGGCGTCAGGCCAGTGAGTTTCTATGCCGTTAAGAAAGTTCTCAATTTCAGGCGCTTTGAGTTCAAGTCGCGTCAGGTAGGCAGTGAGCAACTGCTGTTCCGTAACCGACGATACGGGTGAGCTTTGGTCGTAGTTGTACCAGTCAAGCTGACTTACACGGCTCAATGTGCGCGGGTCGCGGAACATTTCGGGATGCTCGGCGAGATAAGACTCCGTGCGGCGTCCTTCTTCATAGTCGGTTCGGAAATCAAGAAATTCCTTACCGTTGAAGACGTCTTCGAGGTCAGCCGTCTCAACAAAGCCCACATTGGCGTTGAAGTTGATAACGGGTTTGCCCGATTGCCCTTTCTTGGTGTTGATAACTATCACACCATTAGCCGATTTCGCACCATAGACAGCCGACGAGCTGGCGTCTTTGAGGATGTCAATGGACTCGATGTCGGCGGGGTTGACGTCTTCGAGAGCGCCTTCATAGATGACGCCGTCGAGCACCAACAGCGGCGACGAGCCTGCTTTCAAAGAGTTGTTGCCTCGAATCTGCATGGAGGCATTGCCTTTGGCGTTGCTGCCCATCGTGGTGTAGAGACCTGCCGAGTTGGCTCTTAGCAAGTCCTGAACCGTCTTGGGCGCTTCGGCTATCAGCTTGTCGGTTTTAACGGTCGAGATGGCGCCCGTCAGGTCTCGTTTCTTGGCGGTACCGTAACCGATTACTACAACCTCGTCGAGCGCCAGATTGTCTTCCTTGAGGACGATGTTGAAGGACGTCTGACTGCCGACGGTAATCTCCTGTGTCGAATAGCCGATATACGACACGACTATTACGGCATTCGGGCCGACCTGAAGGGTGAAATTACCGTTCTCGTCGGTAGAGATGCCGTTCGTGGTGCCTTTTTCCACCACGTTAGCTCCAATGACGGTTTCGCCTGACGAATCCGTCACCTTGCCGCTGACAGGCTTTTTTTGAGCCATGACAGTCAGCGAACACATACTGAGGATGCACAACAGGCTCAATGCTTTGCGCCATGTTCCCCTTTCCTTTTTGTGTAAAATGCTTTTCTTGTTCATTTTTTGTTTTTTTTAAGAATTAATATTTTAGATTACATAAAGCAAAGGCGGCTTCATTTTGTGTGAAGTCGCCTCTGTATTTTAATATACAATTATTTTCTTTCGCGCGCGAGTTATATAATTGTGTGTGTGTGTGTGTGTGTGTTTATCAAAATAGACGGGATTTGCAAATTATTTAACGTAATGTTTGTTAAGGATTCTGGATTGCTTCGTGCCTCGCAATGACGGGATACTTGCATGAACGAAGTCCCGCACGCCTCGTAATGACGGGGCGCGATTGTTTTCGGACAGGCGACATTCCTGTATTCAAGGGAGTAATCATCATATTCAGGCAAGTACAATCTCATTTTTCGCATGATATATTTGGCGGCAAATATAAACATAGTTTTTGAATAAACAATTTTATTTGAAAAAAAATATTATTTTTGCATCTGATTTAAGTATAAAATTATGAGAAAAGTTGGACTTATTTTTTTGACTGTCAGCGTTTTAGCTCACTGCATACAAGCGCAGAAAGCGGGCGACGCAAAAGGCGGATATCCTATCACTCCCGTGCCGTTTACCGCCGTAAAAGTTACGGATGCCTTTTGGGGGCAGCGTCTCAAGGCAAGCCGCGAGGTAACTATTCCGCTGGCTTTCAGCAAGTGCGAAGAGACCGGACGCTATGAAAATTTTGTCAAGGCGGCGCATCCAAGCGAGGAATACCTTGTTACGGGATATTCTTTTGACGACACCGACGTTTATAAAACGATTGAGGGGGCGAGTTACTCAATGCAGACTTTTCCCGACAAGAAGTTGGATAAATACATTGACAGCGTGCTTAAGATAGTATCTGCGGCGCAAGAGCCTGACGGTTACCTTTATACCGCGCGGACGATGAACCCGAAGCGCCCGCACGAGTGGGCCGGCAGCAAGCGTTGGGAGAAAGTTGAAGACCTCAGCCATGAGTTTTACAACCTCGGGCACCTGCTTGAAGCGGCAGTAGCTCATTATCAGGCTACCGGTAAGCGCAACTTCCTTGATATAGCGATAAAATACGCCGACTGTGTAGAACGCGAGATCGGCGACGCACCCGGCAAACTCATCCGCGTGCCCGGACATCAGATTGCCGAGATGGGACTTGCGAAGCTTTACACCGTAACGGGCGAAAAAAAATATCTCAACCTCGCAAAATTTTTCATCGAACGTCGTGGCACGACCGAACGCCGCGACGCATACAGTCAGGCACACAAGCCCGTGCTTGAGCAAGACGAAGCCGTAGGGCACGCCGTCCGCGCCGCGTACATGTATTCCGGAATAGCCGACGTAGCCGCGCTGACGGGCGATACGGCATATATTAACGCCATAGACCGCATCTGGGACAATGTCGTATCAAAGAAACTGTACATCACCGGCGGCATCGGCGCAACAAACCGCGGCGAGGCTTTCGGCCGGAACTACGAACTACCCAATTTGTCCGCCTATTGCGAGACATGCGCCGCTATCGGCAATGTTTACTGGAACTACCGACTGTTCCTGCTTCACGGCGAATCGAAATACTTTGACGTACTTGAAAGGACGCTCTACAACGGACTTATCTCCGGCATCTCGCTTGACGGCGGCAGTTTTTTCTACCCCAACCCGCTTGAATCAACCGGACAGCACAAGCGGCAACCGTGGTTCGGCTGCGCCTGCTGCCCTTCCAACGTGTGCCGCTTCATCCCATCCGTGCCCGGATACATCTATGCCGTTCGCGATAACGAGCTGTATATCAATCTCTTTATGAGTAACACTTCCGAAATTACGGTCAAAGGAAAAAAGATTAAACTTGTTCAAACCGCCGATTATCCGTGGAATGGCGATATAGGAATTGATGTAAATCCTTCGGGCAAACAAGCTTTCACGCTGAAAATTCGCATTCCGGGCTGGCTGCGCGAAGAAGTTACCCCAAGCGACCTATACAGTTATGCAGATGGTAAGTCGCTGAATTACAGCATAAAAGTCAATGGGCAGAATGTCGAGGGCGAGTTGGAAAAAGGCTATTTCGCTATTAACAGGACATGGAAAAAGGGCGACCGCGTTGATATTCACTTTGATATGGAACCACGCCTTGTGAAGGCAAATTACAGTGTGGAAGCCGACAGGGGCAAGGTTTCGGTTGAGCGCGGACCGTTGGTTTATTGCGCTGAATGGAACGATAATGATTTCAGCGTGCTGAGCGTGTTGATGAGCCAAAAGCCAAAATTCCATGTGGAAAACAAGTCCGATAAACTGTATGGTCTTAATGAGATAAAGACTGATATTCAGATACTTGCCTACAATGACGAAGGACTTTTACAGACACGTGAAGCTACCCTTACGATGATTCCGTATTACGCATGGGCGCATCGCGGCAGCGGCGAGATGGCTGTCTGGCTGCCGCAGAATGTTACCGCTTCTCGTCCCGTTTTGCCGCCGTCATTGCTGCAAACGAAATAAAAATAATTATTAATTTAAATACAAAAAGAAATGAACAATTCAATTTACAGATTTCACAAGCCTGAAAACGAGCCGGTTAAATCTTATGCGCCGGGAACTCCGGAGAGAGCCCAACTTAAGGAAGCCATAAAAAAATTATCGAATGAAGTATGGGATATTCCTCTGATAATCGGCGGAAAAGAGGTACGCACAGGTAACACCGGCAAAGTAGTGATGCCGCATGACCATAGACATGTCATAGCCACTTATCACAAAGCGGGCGAGAAAGAAGTGCAGCAAGCAATAGACGCCGCTACGAAAGCGCATAAAGAGTGGTCCGAACTGCCATGGACAGAGCGTGCATCTGTAATGATGCGCATAGCAGAACTTTTTTCCACCAAATATCGTTATTTGCTCAATGCTTCGCTGATGTTGGGACAGAGTAAAAGCCCTTTTCAAGCGGAGATTGACGCGCCATGCGAGCTGATAGATTTTCTGCGATTCAGCGCTTTCTATGCCGGCCAGCTTTATGCCGACCAGCCGTATTCGGCCAAAGGCATACTCAATCGCTTAGAATATCGGGCTTTAGAAGGTTTTGTATTCACTCTCAGCCCGTTTAATTTCACGTCCATAGCCGGTAATCTTAGTATGGGTCCGGCAATGATGGGTAACACAGCTGTCTGGAAGCCCTCTACGACTGCCATTCATTCTAACTATTTGCTGATGAAGGTATATCAGGAAGCCGGATTACCGGATGGCGTTGTAAATTTCATACCCGGTCAAGGTAGTGTCATTGGCAAGGTCGTAACTGCCAGTCCTGCGCTTGCGGGTTTTCATTTCACAGGTTCGACAGCTACGTTTAACACCCTCTGGCGGCAGATAGGCACAAACTTAGAGACCTACCGCTCGTATCCTAAGATTGTAGGTGAGACCGGCGGCAAAAATTTTATCTTCGTTCATCCTTCCTCTCCAACACTTGAAGTCTCAACTTCCATTGTTCGTGGAGCTTTTGAGTATCAGGGACAAAAATGTTCTGCCGGCTCGCGAGCATATATTCCGCGCTCGCTTTGGAAGCAGATACACGACGAAGTTGGCGACATGCTCAAAGAAATAAAGATGGGTAACCCGCAAGATTTCAGTAATTTTGTGAACGCTGTTATAGACGAGGCGTCTTTCGATAACATTATGAGTTATATAGATTATGCTAAACAATCTTCGGAAGCTGAAATTATTTTCGGAGGAAAAGGTGATAAATCAACCGGTTATTTTATTGAACCGACTGTAATACTCACTACCGATCCACAGTTTAAGACAATGCGCGAAGAGATATTTGGTCCTGTAATCACTGTATATGTATATGAAGATGCTGACTATGAGGCTACATTACGGTTATGCGACGGCACATCGCTTTATGGATTAACAGGTTCGATATTTGCACGCGACCGTTTTGCAGTACAGAAAGCGCTTGATATACTTCGATATTCGGCCGGCAATTTCTATATCAACGACAAGCCTACGGGCGCTGTCATAGCACAGCAGCCATTTGGCGGTTCTCGAGCCTCCGGCACTAACGACAAGGCAGGTGGACCGCTCAATTTAGTACGCTGGACAAACCCCCGCACTATAAAAGAGACATTTGTACCTCCGACGCATTATGGGTACCCCTTTCTTGCCGAATAACTATGAAGAATAACAAATTTTATTTACTTGCAGTTACGTTTACTGCTGCTTTGGGAGGGTTGCTGTTTGGTTACGACTGGGTTGTGATTGGCGGCGCAAAACCCTTTTATGAATTATTTTTTGGGATAGCAGATTCGCCTGTCATGCAGGGAATTGTGATGAGTTGCGCCACGCTCGGCTGTTTGCTGGGAGTGATGCTTTCAGGCAGTATATCAGACCGTTACGGTCGCAAGCCTCTTTTAATCGTTTCTGCTCTGATTTTTGTCCTTGCT
>JAISTJ010000134.1 GCA_031272655.1 Tannerella sp. | reverse complement strand
CGATTTCACCGCTAAGCGGCAGTCCATACCAGCCCAGTAGCGGTATTTGGCGACCCGAACGGTCTTCAAGGCTCAGTTCGCGCTTGCACGACGTGACTGCGGCAAGCGTCAGGATGGTAAAAAGCAAATATTTTTTCATTTTGTGTGATTATTTAAAGTTGTTGAACTTACGTTATAATTGCGATCAATGATACAGGCTACGGTTGCATCGCCTGTTACGTTTACAGCGGTACGCATCATATCCAACGGGCGATCAATGCCGATAATCAACGCCAGCCCTTCAGCGGGAATACCGATGGACATCAGTACCATTGCCAGGATGACATACGTGCCACCGGGTATGCCGGGCGTTCCGATGGACGAAAGTACCGTCATCACCAGAATCACAATGAGTTGAGACAACGACAGGTCAATACCCAGCACCTGCGCAATAAAAAGAATGGCAACAGCCTGATAACAAGCCGTTCCGTCCATATTGATCGTTACGCCCATGGGTAATACGAAAGAAGCGACATCTTCCGACACTTTCAGTTCCCTTTGCGTTGTTTCCAGATTGACGGGCAGGGTAGCGGCGCTGCTGCTGGTCGTAAAGGCAAACAGTTGCACAGGATACATGGCTCGAATAAAATCTTTCATTCGCATTTTTTTGACAAACAGGGCGATAACCATAGGGTAGAAAATAAACATAATCACCAGCATGGCTACGGCAACGGTCAGGGCATAGACGCCTAAAGCGCTGAACATGCTGATGTCGCCTTTGAAATCAGTCACCAATCCGGCCATCAGCGCCGTCACGCCAATCGGCGCCACACGGATGATGAAATCCACCATCTTCATGATGATGTCATCTAATCCGTTGAACAGGGCGACTACCGGTTTGGATTTGTCTTTGGGAACCATAAGCAGGGCGACGGCGAACATAACTGCAAAAAAGATCACCTGAAGCATGTTGGAATTGTTGGACGCCGCCCGCACAATATTGTCCGGTACGATGTCGTTCAGGAAATTCAGCGGTCCCCGGTCTTTCACCTCTTCGGCCGCGACAGCCTTCTCCGCAATGATGGATTCGTAGCGTTCCTTGATGTCACTTACCGTTTCACGGTTCACCAACATTCCGGGTTTGACGGTCAGTCCCAGTCCCAGTCCGAAGACTACCGAGGCGGAAATAAAACACAGGTAGAGCAACAACGTTTTAATTCCCAGCCGCGAAAATGTCTGGACGTCTTTCAGCCCGGCAATTCCTTTGATAAGCGTTACAAAAACAAGCGGAATGGCTATCAGTTGCAGCAACCGGATGAACAGTTGTCCCCAGGGTACGATCCAGTCGTGGATGAGTTTTTCGCCGTTCAAACGCAGGGCGATAATCCCGATTATAATTCCAAGTATCATTCCGATAAGAATTTGGAGGTATAAAGGGATGGCTGTAAAACGTTTTATAAAATTCTTCATTTATTTACTATTTAGATTATCCTTCAAATTTTCCTGCAAAGGTATCATTTTTCTTTCGATTTTTCAACTTTAATGATTTACTCCTTCAAATAAATCCCTGTCGGCGTCTTGCGAGGTTTTTGTTTTGTAGTTGTTGAAAACGTAACTGAGCGATAGCGACAGCAGTGGATAGAAAGGGCGTATCCGTGTTACCGATTCGAGTGTCGAGGTAGTGATGTGGCTGTTGTAGCGGGCAGTATTAAAGACGTCTCGCAAGGCGAGCGTAGCTGTGAGGTTGCGGGATTGAAGAAACTGCTGTCGTACAGAGAGGTTGATATACCAGAATTGATCCGTTCTGCCTTGTGTCGTTACGGAAGGTCCCACAAAGTTGCCATCCACCTGAACGCGGGTGTTTTTGCTTGCCATCAGGCTGTTACTTAGCAGAATATCATAGTTGCGGCTTGTCTCATCAGCGCCGCCTGCGGACTTCAGTTTGTTGTTTACCTTATAGTTATAGAAGCTGCCGTTGAGGGTTATGTTCCACCAACGTTGCACTTGCCATTGTGAGTTGAGTTCGATGCCTGTAGAGTAGTCATCGCCTACGTTTGCCATCGAATCAAGCGTTACGCCGGCGCGAATTGCTGATGTGTAAGGTACGCGCAGGCGTTCTATCTTGTTTGTACGGTTTCTATGGAACAGGGTTGCGGCAATGGAGTTATTGCCGAGATTTTTTTTGTAATTGATTTCAAATGAGTTAATAAATTCGTTTTGTATGTCGGGATTACCCCGCTCTGCAGAATAGAAGTCGCGATACGTGATGTAAGGTTCCATATAGAAAAGTTGCGGACGGGTGATACGTCGCGAGTATGAAGCGAGAATTTGCTGTTCGGCAGGCAGATTCCAACCAATATGAGCTGAAGGAAAAACATGAAACTGGTTGTATGTGCGGCTTGCTCCCGGAACATTAGTTTTAAGCGCCCTATAAGTATGTTCTCCTCTTAAACCGACTTGATAACTAAATGATTTATAGGAATTTGCATAGATGGCATAGAGTGAATTGATACTGAAGCGGAAATAAAAATCGTTGTCGTAAATGGCGTCGTCTTTACGGAAAAGGAAAGCATTTTGTTCTGGTTCCCAAAATTCCATGCTGTAGTCGCCGTCTTCAAGGTATGAGTAGTACTGATAGCCGGCTTCTATGCGTCCTGTCTTGCTGTATGGAAGTACATAATCAATGTTTGCGCGAACGGTTGGTTTTATCTCATATTCGTAGGCGCGATGACCTAATTGCCGGTGCCGGTTTTCGTATTCGTTAGAGGGTGTGTATTTGCTTGTAAGTCCCTTGTTCTCAGTAGCATAGTAGTTTTTTTCCGCTTCCTTGAACACGCTGTAAGGTTTGCCTAATTTGCTTTTGTCTATGCCACCGTCGAAGAGGTCGCTCTGAAAATATTCCATAGCGTCAATTGCCGGTTTGAAATAGCCCATAAAGCTGATTTTATGACCATTATCATTGAATTTATGGTTTGCACCGAGTGTTATTGTGAGGAATGTCTGGTCAATATTGTAGTAGTCGCGGCTGAAGTAGGTTTTATTTTCAGTGATGGCATCACTCCATGTGAAGCCGTCACTTACGAGAAGTGTCTGAATTTCACTGTAATCAAGGTCGCCGCGACGCCATCTCCCGGCATAACCGCCTTCAAGGTCAAGCGACAGTTCGGTTTGCGGCAGACTGTAGGCATAACCTGCTTTTAGCGAGTAACTGAAGTTGTCGCTCTCGCGGGGACCGTTGCTGTGGGAACGGGTTTTGAGCCGGTATTGATTTGTTACATTCGTTATATCTTCTGTTCCGGGCGGGTCTGTAACGGGGATGACCGGTTGAGGCAGGATAACGATTCCGGAGGCGTTATCAATCATTTCCTGCGCTTTGTCGGCGTCGGTATCAACGACAGTAGTCTTGTCTTGATCAAAATCACTCCGCAGCATCTTGTCGAGCCAGTTGCCGCCTACGTACCAGCGGGAATGTTTCAACTGCTTGCTTAGCAGGAAATCAACAGACTTGCTTTTGACTAAATTTCCCGAAACGTTCACCATGCCGCTCAACCCTTGCTGAAGATTCTTTTTAGTGATAATATTAATTATTCCTACATCGCCTTCTGTGTCGTTACGCGCTGAGGGAGTGGTTATTATCTCTATATTTTCAATCTGACCGGACGGAATCTGCTGCAGAGCTTGCGTACCGCTAAAGACGCTCGGCTTGCCGTCAACATAAACGGCAAAGCCGCTACTGCCGCGAAAAGTAACCTCGCCTTCGGCGTCCACCCTGATGGAAGGCGTGTTTTCAAGGATATCCACCGCCGTTCCGCCGGAGGCTAAAAGGCTCGATGAGGCGTCAATAACTTTCCTGTCGAGTTTATAAATAATCTGTTTTTTTTGCGCCACTACTTCAACTTCAGCCAG
>JAISTJ010000197.1 GCA_031272655.1 Tannerella sp. | reverse complement strand
ACAATGCTTACTGTGTGTCGTTTTGTTAATGACATTCATGCAGTCGTGTAACAGGGACGAAGGGCTTGGCGGCTCGTCATCGGTGAAAGGAACTGTCTGGAACATAGTTCATTACGATGATGACTTTTCTTTCACTGCCGAGACTATTCCCGCAGCGAAGAAAGACGTCTATCTGATCTTCGGCAGTAACGCCAACGATTACTTCGGAGACGACGTCGAGACCGACCCAAATGGCGTCTATCGCTTTGATTATCTGCGGAAAGGCGACTATATTGTTTTCGCATATTCGGAGTATCCCGACGGCAGGAAAGAGGCGGTTACGGCGAATGTCAAGGTCGGTAGCGGCAGCAGTGAAGCGCCTCCGCTGTATATCCACACCGGAAAGGCTTACGGGACGGCAATTATCAAGGGCTATGTCCGCGCAAAGTATTATCACAATGGTGTTTACAGGGATGAAGGCGTCGGTACGGGCATGAGGGCTTATATCCGCCGTGTCGGTACGGAAGGCGCTTTTGACGACGTCCGCGTTTCGGACGGAGTGTTTGTTTTTCAAAAGTTGCCGCCCGGGGAATATCAGGTTGCCGTTGAATCGGAAGATCCTAATACAGAGCGCGTTGATCTTATTTATTCCTCTCCGATAAGAATAACCGAGACGGAAAAAATCTACACCGTTCCGGATGTTATTAATGTATATGTCGCTGTCTAACATCAATAAAATATGTATAAGATATTATTAATCACCATATTAGCGGTATCCGCCCTGACGTCCCTGCATGCGCAGGACACAGCGCAAATTGCGCCTCGCGCTACCCAGACGCAAACGCCATTCCTGACGCCGGAAGAGAAGCGCCAGATGCGTAAGAATCTCGTAGTCAAGGAGATGAATGCCGATGCAAAGGGCAAGCGCCAATGGCTCGATCACATAACTGTCTGGGACGAAAACGGTTACAAGGTCGAAGAGATAGAATATGCCGTTTACGGGCAGCGTGAACGGGTTACCTTCGAGTATGACGCCGAAGGCCGGTGCATCCGCGAAAACGTCTATAACGACAAGGACAAACTCTACCGCATCCGCAAATACGAGTACCTCGAAAACGGGAGAAAGAAGGTTCAGTACAATTACAACCCTGACGGAAAGCTCTATTCTACAAAGATTTATGAATATTCCTACAAATGATTTCCGCACGATAAGTCTTGATGAAATGGACAATATCCGTCTGATGGACAGGCTCGACAGCAAGTTTGTCGCACCTGTCGCCTTGTTGCCCAAGCTGTTAGAGTTGATGATGCCGCTTTTTAGGATACAAATTATTGATAATAATCGTATTGCTAATTATGCAACCCAATATCTCGACACCCCGACGCTTGATTTCTACCGCATGCACCGCAACGGCAAACTCAACCGTCAGAAAATCCGCATCCGCACTTACGTTGATTCAAATAAGTCGTTTCTTGAGGTCAAAAACAAGAATAACAAGGGACGGACGGTCAAAAAGCGCGTTTCTGTCTCATTTCCAAGGATTTATGATAGTAATGAGCTTGATGGGAACAGGGCGTTTCTCGACAAACATTCGCTTTTTGACGCTTCAAGGCTCGTTCCTGCGCTTGAAAACGCTTTCCAGAGGATGACGTTTGTCAATGACCGCGCTTCGGAACGGATTACGATAGATATTAATCTCGCCTTTCAGGGATTGCTTCACTCTGTTCGCAATGACGATTTAGCGGATGATTCTGGATTGCTTCACTCCGTTCGCAATGACGAGGACGGACGCAGTCCGTCATTGCGAGGCACGAAGCAATCTAATGATTCATTGCAAGATGCGAACTTTCCCATAACCACGTCATTGCAAGGCACAGACTTATCAACAACGTCATTGCGAGGCACGAAGCAATCTAATCTTAACAACCTGATGATCATAGAGCTGAAACAAGACGGCCGGCAACATTCCGACTTCCGCAACATCCTGACAGACATGCGGATAAAGCCCGTTTCTTTCAGCAAATACTGCATCGGGACGTATCTCACCAACGAAGAAGTAAGAGGCAATCGTTTCAAATATAAATATCACATAATCAACAAATTAATTAATCAACAATATGCTGCAATCTGACATTGACCCCGAAATAGCGGCTCAACACGCCGCCGAACTCGCCGAGAAAGGTCTGACTTTCATGGGAATAGAAGTTTTCGACGCAACCAATTTCTGGATGCTGTTACTCCGGTTTGGCTTTAACTTGCTGGTTTGCTGGATAATAATACAGTTTTTCTATTATCGCAAGAGCCGTCGCCGCGACTATTATTTCACGTTCATGCTCTTTAGCGTAACGATTTTCCTGCTGCTCTTCCTGCTTCAAAGTATCCCGATGCAGATAGGCTTTGCGCTTGGTCTGTTCGCCATTTTTGGCATGATAAGGTACCGGACGGAGACGGTGCAGATACGCGAAATGACTTACCTGTTTGTAGTCATCGGCATTTCGGTTGTCAACGGGCTGTCAATGGAAGTGCCGTACATCTCGGTTATCGCTGCCAACCTGCTGTTCCTGCTCATTATCTGGGCGCTCGAAAGCACCCGTTTCCTGCGTCATACGTCCACCAAGATTGTGCTGTACGAGAAAATCGAGCTTGTCAAACCCGAAAAATACGACGATTTAATCGCCGATCTAAAAGAACGTACAGGGCTGGAAATCACCAAAGTAGAGGTCGGGCATATAGATTTTCTGCGCGATGCGGCATATCTGAAAGTCTATTACAAAGCCACTTCCGACGAGATTAATACGATAGACAGCATTACCCGGTTTTCGTAGGCTAATGATATGATTATAAGGAACATATACATATTATTATTCCTGCTCACCCCCATAGTCCTGAACGCCCAGCCGCAAAGGGAGACTAAGGGCGGCGCCGTCATGTCGTTAAATGTCGAAAAAGACCTGCCGCTGCGTAACATGAGCGTCAATTTCGAGGAAGAGCTGCGCCTCATCACCGCTCCGAACGTTTACGACCGCACCGTCAGCTCTCTTGGCATTGATTATGCACTTCTTGACAGAAAAATCAAAATAGGCGCTTACTATGCGTTTATTTATCTGTATAACAATGACTTCCTCTATGAAGCGCGCCATCGTTTTTACTTCAACCTGTCGTACCGGCAAAACGTTGAGCAGTTCACTTTTTCATGGCGCGTAAGGCTTCAGGAGACCCTGCGCGATGAAAACAGAGGCTCGTACCGCGTCAATCCGCGCTATGTGATGAAAAACAGGTTAGAAGCCGAGTATGCCGTGTGGGGTAAACCGTGGAAACCGTTCCTGTCGTGCGACTTCTCCACAAACCTCAACGACGACGAAACGCGCTACGACCTCGTCCGCCTGCGTTTCCAAGCAGGCGCAAACTGGCGCATAAACCGCACAACTTCAATGGATTTCTATCTCCGTTGGGATGAATACCTCAAAGACGACGACCCCCGCGTAATTTCAATCGGAGCCGCTTATAAGATGAAATTGTGATAATTTTTTGTATCTTTGCAGCGTATTTTATTTTAATTTGACGTATGAAACATTTGATTTTGCTGTTAATATTGTCGGTGAACATCTTGCCTGTGGCGTCGCAGAAAGCTGTGGACAAGGAAACAGTTCTTAAAAAAGTGCACGAAACCGACGCTTATGTCCGGCAGGTGCGCGGTTATCTTCACGAAAATCCCGAAATTTCGGGAAAAGAGTTTGAAACGGCCAAGTATATTCAAGCCGAACTCGAAAAAATGGGTTTGCCGGTTACAAAAGTGCGGGGAACAGGCCTTTACGCTATCCTTGACACTAAACGGCAAGGCAAGACAATAGGTTTGCGCGCCGATATTGACGCTTTGCCGATACCTGAAAATCCTGAAAACCTGAAACAAAAGAAGAAATGTATTTCCAAGAACGAAGGCGTCTCGCATGCCTGCGGGCACGATGGACACGTTGCCATCCTGCTTGGCGCCGCGAAAATACTGAGCGAGCTGAAAGACCGGTTAAGCGGTAAATATATCTTCATCTTTGAAGAGGGTGAAGAAACCATTGGCGGCATTGACGCTATGATCGAAGCCTTAAAACCGCTGAAAATTGACGCCATTTACGGCAATCACTTGAAATCAAATATCCCTACTGGTCAGCTATTTATCCGTGAAGGGGCAATCATGGCGGGTACTGGCGCCGTTGCGATGGACATAATCGGTCGCGGAGGTCATGCCTCGCGTCCCGACCTGTCAATAAATCCCGTTTTCGCTGCGGCAAATATCCTGACGGGCATTTCTATTGCGTGGAACAATCAACGCGACATAACGAAAACAGTAACGCTCGGCATCACCCAAATTGAGGGCAGCAACATCTATAATGTTATCCCAAATAAAGCGTTTATCGGCGGTACGATCCGTTTTTTCGACCGCGACGAAGCCGACAAATGCTATGATGTTATGAAAAAAGTAGCGGAAAATATCGCTGCTGCCCACGATTGCACGGTGCAGTTGCACGACAGGCACAAAATTCATCTTCCTCCGGTAATTAACGACAATAACTTAACAAAATTCACTCAAGGGATAACCGAAGAAATTTTACCCGGTCGCGTTGTAACCGATGAGAAATATATCTGGTACGCTGCCGAAAGTTTTACGCGATACAGCGAACTTGCGCCCACAGTTTTCGTTTTCCCCGGCATCCTTAACGAAAGCCTCGGCAGTGGCGCCGAACACCACAATGACCGCTTCGATATTGACGAAGACGCTCTCCAATATGCCGTAACAACCATGGTTTGGTTTGGAGTGCGGACAAGTGCGGGCAAGTAAAATTTCTTGTTTTCCGTTTAAAATTGCATATTTTGCGCAAAAAATAATAACTTTGCGGACATAATTTTAATAAACTATTTATATTATGAAAATAAGAAACATGGTCTTTTTGGTAGCGGGAATGATGGTTTTGCCGCTGATAATCAATGCACAAACACCTACAGAGCGTTATGAACAAATGCAACGCAACTTAGCGACGGGATGGAACACTTGGGACACCCGCAGCGTGCTGACACATGCGTACCTGCCTTATGGCGCCGCAGTGGACATCAACTTAGCGGATACGGAAGGCAATCGCGCCGAGACGTTCAGGGTTGGCGAGAGAGGGCGCAATGTGCCTGTTTTACACCCGGGTCCGCATACTTTCGATGGCGCTTATACCGATATTTCCCTTGAATGGCAGGGGATAAAACTTCGGGTTGAAAGCGCTGCAGAAGGGCTTAAAAATGTGATACTTATCACTCCGCTCGAAGGCAATAACCCTGAAGGTAAGATAATTATCAAACCAAAAGCATTGTGGTTCCGCTCAAATGGCGTTGCTATTGACAATAATACGTTCGTTCTCAGGCCTGCCGGAGCAGGATTTGTTTTTGAATCGAAAGTTAAAGGCGAGTTTAAGGAAAGCACCCGGACGGAAATTGTCATGTCTGCGTCGAAGCCGGTTGTGATATGTTGCGCGTGCGATATGGAACTTACTGAAGCTCAGGCATTTATCAAATCACATGCCGATTCGTTCGTCGAAGTGAACAAGAAGAAGTTCGGCGAATACTACGAAGTTTATAACGCGATGCAAAACGTTTTGGCGTGGGACAATATTTTTGACCCGACGATCAACCGCGTGATTACGCCTGTGAGCAGGATTTGGAACGTCGGATGGAGTTCTAATCCGTCGCTTGGCGGGTTTGTGCTCTTCTGCTGGGATACTTATTTTGCCGCGATGATGCTTTCGACCGGCAGCAAAGAGCTTGCCTACGCTAACGCCGCCGAAATCACCGATGCTATCACCGAAAATGGCTTTGTGCCTAATTTTTATGCTGTTAACAACTACAAATCGCGCGACCGTTCGCAACCACCCGTCGGCTCGCTTGCAGTGTGGACGATCTATAAAAAATACAAAGAGAAATGGTTTTTGGAACTTGTTTACGACAAACTGCTGTCGTGGAACCGCTGGTGGGACAAGAACAGGCAGACCGACGGTCTTCTGTGCTGGGGCAGCAGCCCGTTTGAGAAGGTTACTTACCGTTACTGGGAGACGAGCGGCGTGAACGAAACCGAAGGCGGGGCGCTCGAATCGGGGTTAGATAACTCGCAGATGTACGACGACATCCCGTTTGACAAAGAAAAACATCAACAGAAACTCAATGATGTGGGCTTGTCGAGCCTTTATATCATGGATTGCGACCTGATGGCGAAAATCGCGGCTGAGCTTGGTAAATCGGCTGATGAAAAGGAACTTAAGCAGCGGGCGGACGCTTATCGCAAAAATCTTGCGAAGACATGGGATGAGCAGAAAGGTTTCTATTACAACCGCCGCACGGATACGGGCGAGCTAAACCGCCGCATCTCACCAACAAACTTCTACCCCCTGCTCGCCAATGCGCCTACGCAAAAGCAGGCGAAGCGGATGATTGACGAGCATCTGTTTAACACCGAAGAGTTTTGGGGTGAATGGGTTATCCCCGCAACATCGCGCAATGACCCTGCTTACAAGGACAACACTTATTGGCGCGGACGAATCTGGGCGCCACTTAACTTCCTCGTTTACATGGGGTTACGCAATTATGACCTGCCCGAAGCACGCAAAGCTCTGTCGGAAAAATCAAAGAATCTGCTGCTGAAGAGTTGGCTCGAACATGGATATGTGTTTGAAAATTACAATGCCGATTCGGGTCTCGGTGATGACGTACGCAACAGCGACAAGTTCTATCACTGGGGCGCCTTGCTTGGTTTCATCACTTTGATTGAAGAGGGATATTACGAATAAGTTCGTTTTTTTTTAAAAAAATTCTTCTTTTATGCAACGAAATCACAAAACGTGCATCTATTATAAAAGAAGTAATATTAAAAAAACGAAACAAGTATGAGAAATTTATTTTTTGCTATTTTTGCAGTTACTGCTTTTACGCAGTGCGACAGTAATTCCGATGATCACAAAACGATTTTTGGCGATCCTATCAGTATTGAATTGACCTCTACAGAGCGGCAAATAGTTGACGAGGGTCTCTCGTTCAGCATGAAACTGTTTTCGGAAGTTCTGAAAGAGTCCGGCGGGGCTGACAACGTTATAGTCTCGCCTTTAAGCCTTAACATTGCGCTTGCAATGGTATGGAACGGCGCCGACGGCGATACCCGCGACGCCATACAGGAGGCTATCGGCATGAGCCGGTTTCCTGCTGACGAAGTAAATGCCTACTTCAAAAAACTGACCGAAGCGCTGCTCAAAACCGACCCATCAACCAAACTTGCCCTCGCCAACTCTATCTGGGCAAATAAGGCTTTCCCATTTAAACAGACCTTTTACGACCTCAACAGCGCTTGGTATGACGCTAAGGTGAGCGTGCTTGATTTTAGCGACGCTTCGACCCCGACTGTAATCAATAACTGGTGTTCCGACAACACTAACGGTCTTATCAAGGAAATGATTACAGAGATACCTGCGGATGCTATAATGTATCTGTTGAATGCGTTGTATTTCAAGGGTATATGGTCTGACGGAGCAGGGTTTGTCAAGAAAGACACTAAAGATGAGCCGTTTCAGAAATCTGACGGTAAGTCGGTAACAGTCAGCATGATGAGCCAGCATAGCATTCAGTTGTGTTTTGCCGACGAAAAACTCTCGCTTGCGGCGCTGCCTTATGGTAACGGCGCATTCCGGATGGTTTTCATACTGCCCGCAAGCGGCACGGTAGAGGAACTTGCAGAGCAGTTGACAGAAGACGGATACCTTGCTTCGTGCCTTGAAAACGCTTATTCATACGACTTAAACCTCTATATCCCCAAGTTCAAAATCGAATATGAGGCTGACATGAACGCCCCGCTCAAAGCGCTCGGCATGGAAATAGCCTTTGATATGGATAAAGCCGATTTTACAGGAATGTCTGACCTTCGTGGCGTCTATATCTCAAAAGTGAAGCAAAAGGCATACATTGACGTAAACGAAGAAGGTACGGAAGCCGCGGCGGTAACAAGCGTCGAGATGTCATTTACTTCTGCCGGTCCCACTACGCCTCGCACTTTCCGCGCCGACCGTCCGTTCATCTATCTCATTCAGGAAACATCAACCGGCGTTATCCTCTTTGCCGGCAAAACCGGCGAACCGAAATAATTCACTCTTTGTGAACTTTGCGCCTTTGTGGGATATCTTATTCCCTTAGTAGCAGAGAACGCAACCCTCCTTCCCACCCTTATTCCCTTATTAATATACTGAAAATAAGGGAATAAGGGAGACCGGATAAGATGCCCGACATGCTACTAAGGGGGCTTTTAAGAAATAAGGGCTGCTCGCTGGGGTGGAGAACCTTAACAAGGTTTCAAACCTTGTTAAGGTTTAATTAACCATTAATCACTATTCACTATTCACTACTCCATCGTCTTTGCAATCTTCTCGATATTAAGGCTGCGGGCAGAGGCGTCGAAGATGTCGTGATAGACGCCGTTTTGGTGGTATATCTCGTCGTGCGTGCCATGTTCCATGACGCGACCTGTCTGTAGGGTGTAAATCACGTCGGCATCAATGATTTGCGAGATGCTGTGCGAGATGATTATCACCGTGCGGTTGCGTTTGATAGCGTCGAGGCTGTTCTTTATCTGCTCTGTGGCTATGGCGTCGAGGCTGGCGGTAGGCTCGTC
>JAISTJ010000042.1 GCA_031272655.1 Tannerella sp. | reverse complement strand
GATTCCGTAAGAAAGCCGTATGAATTGCCGTAATTGTCGGTTGGGAGCAGCGAGCGGACGAAGTCGCCGCCGCAAAAGTCATCTTTGAAGCCTTTGGATAGCATATAGGCGATGTTTTTCTTCGAATCATAGCAAAACAGCCTGTTATCGGGGTTTTGCGGCGAGATAATGTACCGCTTACCCCTGCGGAAAGGATAGACGGAAGCCATACCATCTTTGGTTCCACCGATGCTGTTCCGAAACGGCAGTTGCCGGTTGTGGAGGAAATAAAGTGTATCTTTCAAAAGCGTTTCGCAATCGGCGTTCTGCGAGTATGCGTATGCTTCTTCTTTGTCGTCGAAAAGGATTTCCGAAACGGCGGTAGCGCTGTAAGGTATTTCGCGCCCCGTTTCGGCATGATGAAGGTTACAAATTCCGGTGATATTATTCTGATAATCAATTTGATACAACTTGTGTCGTATCTCAAAAACACCACTGCCGTCAGCTTTTGCGACGAGGTCTTCCGCCGTGAGATAGATATTGTGGTTGTGCCACGCCATAGCCGTCAATCGGTACCACTTACATGGCAAGGTGCGGACAGAAAGCAGGTTGCCGGCATAGTTGTAACAGCTGATGAGATTATTGCTGTCAATCACAATAACGCGATGATTCACAGTATCAAGCGCGTAGTTTATAAGCGGCTGCCCTTCGCCGTCGCCTCCAATCTCATTGAGCAACTTGCCCGTCAGATTATAGTGAAGCAGACGATTGTCGCTCAGCAGGAACACATTGTCGCCGTCGCGCCGTATGTTGTGGACATTCGTAACAGCACCGCTGTCTGGCGTCTCAAGCGCAATTCGCGTAACCTCATCAGCAATATCCGACAGTTTGCCCGCATGCCGCACCTTGACGCAATCATAATAATAAACCCTCCCCACCTCAAACGCCTGCCAAAAATAAGTAAGCGCAACCAAAGCCAATAAAAAATAAACCGCTCGTCTCATAATCTTTTATTTAGCTGCAAATGTACGCTTTTTTTCGGAAAATTATAAAATCTCAAATAAAAAACACTATCTTTGTGAAAAAAACAATTATGAGAACACGTGATAATTTATTGATTTTGACTGTATTATGCGTAATGGCATCTTGCAGTACACAGAGCGGGAGGCAAGTGATGAGCCTCAACGGAGAGTGGCAAATCGCCAAAACTGCAGGCGAAATCCCTGCTGAGTATAAATCAGTTACGCCTGTGCCGGGGCTTGTTGACCTCGCTGTGCCGGCGCTTGACACTATTGTTATGCCGAAAGAAGACACCCGCCAGTCGCAAGGCTATAAGAGCGGATGGTATTGGCACAAGCGGACTTTCAATGTTAGCGACATCAAATACGATGTTATTCAGCTTAAAGTTTTCAAAGCCCGCTATCACACCAAGGTCTATCTGAACGGGCAGTTCGTCGGCGAAAACTACTACTGCTTCACGCCGTCGTATTTCGACTTCAAACCGTTTCTGCAAAAGGGGAAGAACGAGATTGTGATAGCTATCGGCAACAAGGAAGACCTGCCTGATTCCATACCGAATGGCGCTGATTATGAGAAGATAATGTACATTCCGGGCATTTATGACAATGTGGAAATCACGTTTTCCAACAAGCCGTTTATCACTAATATCCAATGCGTTCCTGATGTCCTTGGTGGGAAGTTGCGCGTTGTCGCTGAAATTGAGGCCGACGAGACTTTCGCAGGCAGTTTGAATTATTCGGTTAAAGAGAAAAGCACCGGAAAGGTTGTGGCGAGCGGGGAGAGCGCTATTCCGGACAAGGCTCAAAACTCTGTGAGGATTTCCGATTTCGAGATTGCAATGCCCGACGCCAAGCTATGGACGCCGGAGACGCCTTTCCTCTACGAACTGACGCTTAACACAGGCAAAGACGTTAAAACGGTAACTTTCGGAATGCGCACGTTCCGCTTCGATCCCGAAAAGCGCATTGCTTTGTTGAATGAAAAGCCTTATTATCTGCGTGGTACGAACATCTGCATCTATCGTTTCTTTGAAGACCCCGACCGCGCTTCGCTGCCATGGGACGAGGCTTGGACAGTAAAACTGCATGAACGTTTTAAGTCCTTGAATTGGGAAATGGCGCGTTACTGCATCGGTTTCCCGCCCGAAAAATGGTACGATGTATGCGACAGCCTTGGTTTTATGATTCAGGACGAGTTTCCTGTCTGGGGCATTTTCAATTTCAAGACGGCGCCGTTAGCCGAAGAATACCGCCGATGGATGCGTGAAAGGTGGAATCACCCGTCGGTTGTGATATGGGACGCGCAAAACGAGACTGTTTCGCCGATTACGGCCGATGCGTTCCGTCAGGTGCGAGACCTCGACCTGTCGAACCGCCCGTGGGAAAACGGATGGTCTGACCCCGACCGCCCGACAGATGTCATCGAGGCTCATCCGTACCTTTTCAATGATTATATGGGTCGCCCGAAAGAGCCTGAGGAAGGTTACAGGAAGCAATTTTTCGGCACAATCCGCCGCCCGCACAACGACGCTTCCGACCGTTCCGTTACAACAAGCGGCACAGACAGCATCTTCCCAAATCCCGCATTGATAAACGAATATGGCTGGATATGGCTCAACCGCGACGGCTCGACAACAACGCTCACCGACAAAGTTTACGAGACCCTCTGGAACGGCAGCAAACTGACGCCCCAACAGCGGCTTCATCTCTACGCACGCCACCTTGCCATTACGACCGAATACTGGCGCGCTCACCGCCGTGCCGCCGGAGTGCTTCATTTCTGCGGTCTCGCCTATTCCCGTTCGGATTTTCCGCGCGGCCAGACGTCCGATCATTTCATTGATATCCGTAACCTCACCTTCGAGCCGGAGTTCGAAAAATACGTCAAACCGTCGTTCGCACCTGTCGGGCTGATGATAGACCTTTGGGAAAAATCTTACAAACCTGCCGCCAAAATCACCGC
>JAISTJ010000088.1 GCA_031272655.1 Tannerella sp. | reverse complement strand
AATTAAGAATTTTTTGAAATGAGGATTTTGGTTTTGAACAGCGGGAGCAGTTCTATTAAGTATAAACTGTTTGATATGACTACCGGCTCGGTGATGGCGCAGGGAGGTATCGAACGTGTTGGTCTGGAAGGTGCGTTCCTGAAATTTACGGATAAAAACGGCGAGAAAGTAACGCTTGAAAAGGAAATTCCGGATCATGTGGACGGCATATCGTTCATACTGAGCATTTTAACTGATGCGAAATACGGTTGTATCGGCAGTTACTCCGAGATTGACGCCGTCGGGCACAGGGTTGTCCACGGTGGCGAGAAGTTCGCTTCAAGCGTGCTGATAACGCAGGAAGTTGTTGATATGATAACGGCTTGTTCGGAGTTTGCGCCGTTGCATAATCCTGCTAACCTAAAGGGTATCAATGCAATAACAAAAGTGTTGCCGACAACTCCGCAGGTTGCGGTTTTCGATACGGCTTTCCACCAGACTATTCCGGATTACGCCTATTTTTACGCCCTGCCTTATCATATTTATGAGAAATATGGCGTTCGCAGGTACGGTTTTCACGGCACGAGCCACCGCTATGTATCGCACCGCGCGTGTGAAATTCTTGGCGTACCGTTTGATAAACAGCGCATTATAACTGCACATGTAGGCAACGGCGGCTCTGTTACGGCGATTCTTAACGGCCGTTCGGTTGATACATCAATGGGAATGACGCCTACCGAAGGGTTGATAATGGGCACACGTAGCGGCGACATTGATCCGGGCGCACTGCCGTTTATTATGAAGAAGGAAAACCTTGATACTGAGGGGCTTAGCGACTTGCTTAACAAGAAAAGCGGCGTGGCGGGCTTCACCGACCTGTCGTCCGATATGCGTGATATTGAGGGCGCTATGCTTGCAGGCGACAAGCGGGCGGCGCTTATCCTGAAGATGTATAACTACCGGATAAAGAAATATATAGGCGCTTACGCGGCGGCTATGGGAGGCGTTGATATTCTTGTGTTTACCGGCGGAGTTGGTGAAAACCAGTGGACTTCACGCGAGGAGGTCTGCACCGGAATGGAGTATATGGGGCTGCTCTTTGACGCCGACAAGAACCGCAATGAACGCGGTCATGAGGTCGTTATCAGCAAGCCCGACAGTAAGGTTACCGTTATGGTTGTGCCTACGGATGAGGAGTTTATGATTGCTGCGGACACTAAAGAGGAATTGAGAATTGAGAATTAAGAATTGAGAATTGGATTGCTTCGTTCCTCGCAATGACGGGAGAGGTTAATGGTACTGGATTGCTTCGTTCCTCGCAATGACGGGACTTCGTCCCGTAAAAAGAAAGGCATCCACCGGCTCTTAATTTTTATACATTGAAGCGGAAGTGCATTATGTCGCCGTCGCAGACTATGTAGTCTTTTCCTTCGACAGCCATTTTGCCGGCTTCCTTGACGGCGGCTTCCGATCCGTAAGAGATATAATCCTCATACTTAATGACTTCCGCCCGGATAAACCCTTTTTCAAAATCGGAATGGATGACGCCGGCGCACTGCGGAGCCTTGCTGCCGCGACGGTATGTCCACGCACGCACTTCCATCGGCCCGGCAGTCAGAAACGTCTCAAGCTCAAGCAGTTTATACGCCGCTTTTATAAGCCTGTTTACGCCCGACTCTTTCAATCCAAGCTCGGATAGAAACATTTCACGTTCTTCATAAGTCTCAAACTCAGCTATTTCGCCTTCAATCTTCGCTGCAATAACAAGAATATCAGCCTGTTCAGCTCCTGCAGCAGCTCGAACCTGCTCTACATATACATTCCCGTTAAGAGCGCTCGCCTCGTCCACATTGCATACATACAGAACAGGCTTATTAGTAAGCAGATAGAGTTCGCGGGCAATCTTCTGTTCGTCTTTATTGTCGAGCGCCACAGTCCTTGCGTTTTCGCCTTTTTCGAGCGCCGCCTTGTATTTAAGCAGCACCTCGTAAGCCTGTTTAGCCTGTTTGTCGCCACCCGTCTGCGCCTGTTTCTGCACTTTCGTGATACGGCTCTCGACGGTCTCAAGATCTTTGATTTGCAGCTCTGCATCAATGATTTCCTTGTCGCGGACAGGATTGACGCTGCCGTCCACATGCACTACATTGGCGTCGTCGAAACAGCGCAAAACATGTATCACAGCGTCCGTTTCGCGTATATTGGCAAGGAATTTGTTGCCCAGCCCTTCGCCCTTGCTCGCCCCTTTGACCAAGCCGGCAATATCCACAATTTCTACGGTTGTAGGCACAATACGCTCAGGATGAACGAGTTCCGCAAGACGGTTAAGCCTTTCGTCGGGCACTGTTATAACACCAACATTAGGCTCGATGGTACAAAAAGGGAAATTCGCCGCCTGCGCTTTTGCATTCGACAAACAGTTAAATAAAGTTGACTTCCCGACGTTCGGAAGCCCTACGATTCCACATTTTAAAGACATATTTTTTCGTAAAATTTCTGCAAAGGTAGCGATTTTTCCGTAATAACACAAAGATGGTATTGCATAATTTGCGGAAAAACACTACTTTTGCGGTCAAAAATCATTGATTATGAGCATATCAAATTTTTCTAAACCGTTAACGTTCGGCGACCGGACTTTAGCCGTACATGCGGGCGAGGCGCCCGATGCTTCCACTCACGCTTCGGCGCCTAACATCGTGATGTCCACCACTTTCACTGTCGGAGCGGACACAACATTTTCCGTCGAAGGGCTTGAAGAAAACGACCCGTGGATTTATACGCGCTGGGGCAACCCGACCGTCAGGCAGTTAGAAGACAAGCTTTGCGCACTCGAAGGCGCCGAGATAGCGGTAGCTTTCGCAAGCGGGATGGGGGCGATATCGGCATTGCTGCTGCATACCTTGAAAGCGGGCGATCATGCCGTCATCAGCGATGTGGCGTACGCGGCGATGTCAGAAATGACAAACGAGATGCTGCCGGCGCTCAATATCGCTATTACTAAAGTTAATACGTCTGATATTCAGGCGGTTGAAAATGCCATCAGACCTGAAACGCGGCTCGTTTACATTGAGACGCCGTGTAATCCGTTGCTACGACTGACTGATATTGAGGCAGTTGCAGCAATAGCTCACAAGGCCGGTGCGAAGTTGGCCGTTGATTCCACTTTTGCGACGCCGGCAGCCACCAAGCCGTTGCAGTTGGGCGCCGATTTCGTTATTCATTCGCTTACAAAGTATCTCGGCGGTCATGGCGACGCTCTCGGCGGGGTAATTCTTGGGTATAAAGCCGACCTGTTGCCGTTGCGTAAAAAGACGGCAATCCGTCTGGGCGGCTCCATAAGCCCGTTTAATGCGTGGCTTGTAATGCGGGGAATAGCTACTTTTCCGCTTCGGATGAAAGCGCATGAGGAAAATGCTTTGAAAGTTGCTTCGTGGCTCGAAAACCACCCCAAAGTGCGGCGCGTCATCTATCCGGGTCTGCCCTCGCATCCGCAGTATGAGCTGGCTAAGAGGCAGATGCGTAATTTTTCGGGAATGATTTCTTTTCAACTTGATAACGGGCGCGAAGCGGCTCGTCAATTAGCTGATAGACTGCAAGTTATACATTATGCCGTTTCGCTTGGGCATCACCGTTCGCTTATTTTCTATCTTAACACGGAGGAGCTGCTGCAGACTACTTTTCGTTTCGCTACACCGGGGCAGTTGGCTTCGTGGCGCGAGTTTGCGGGGGATGGGATTTTTCGTTTCTCGGTAGGACTTGAGGATGCGGAGGATATTATTGGGGATTTGGAGAGAGCTATTTAACAAGAATTAAGAATTAAGAGATAAGAATTAAGAGAATACTAAACGCAAAGCACGCCAAGGCACAAAGGCGCTAAGATTGCGTAACTAAAGGCAGGCGGAAACCGTGGGAATCATTGTTCTACCAACATAATGCGCCTAATGGCACATCTCTTGCGACATGGATGCATTATACGGATAATCAAAATTTTTTAGCCCTCTTTAAAAAATCACCCTTTCGGGTATTGCACGGCATTTTTTTTCTAAGTACCTTTGTGCCCGATAATTGACTACTAATCGCCCTTTGCGGGACGAGGATGCGGTGGCAGTGTTGTTCGTGTGGGCGACGACTCGTAGAGTCGTATGTGATAAACCGCAGGTTTTAACCTGTGGAGATGGAGTCCATCAAAAAATCACCCTTTTGGGTATTGCATGGTATTTTTTTACCCGCTACCTTTGTGCCCGATAATTGACTACTAATCGCCCTTACGGGGGACGTGTCGTCTATCCGTCCCCGAACAGGGCAAAAAAACAAGACAACAAAATGAAAATCAACGCTTTAAAATTATTATTGCTGAGCCTCACAATGCTCCAACTGTCCACACGCGCGCAAGTCAATGTTGATTCGTTAGAAAATCTACTCAAGGATGAAAATATAACGTTGGTAGAGCGCTTTAATGTAATGAAAAGGTTAGGCCATACATATTCCACAATGGACAATGAGAAGTTAAAAAATATAACTATTAAGGGCCTTAATCTGGCAAAAAAGGAAAATGACTTATCTCATCTTTCTTCTTTTAGTGAATTATTAAGCAGGTATTATATGTTTGCTGTACAATATGATTCTGCTATAATATACATTACTGATGCGATTGAATATGCAAAAAAAGCAGGCAAAAAGCATGAAGAGATGAATGGATATATTTCATTGGGGGCAATGTATGTACGAATGTCGGAAATGAAACTTGCGCAGGAAAATCAGTTTAAAGCCTTGAGAATAGCAGAAGAATTAGATCATATATATTCAATTGCTACCTGTTTGGGAAATCTTGGATCGCTTTATGATATGATGGAAGACTATGAAAAAGCATTATATTACTATGAAAAAGGAAAAGAGATAGCAATGAGAGATACTTCCGAATATGGCAGTCTTGCATACGCATATTATAACTTGGCGCGTATTTATCAGGAACAAAAAAAATATACTGAATCACTTGAAAATGCCCATAAAAGTATTTATTATTGCAAGAAGTGTAATGATAAAATACGTGAATGTTTAACATATCAACATATGGCATACAGCTATCAATATCAGGAAACCAAAGATAATAAAAACGCTATATATGCCGCACAACAAATGCAACAAATCGCTGAAGAGCTCAATTTGCCTGCACTTAAACAAGCTGCATGGTCAACCTTGGGGTGTCTGTATCATGCTGAAGGAATGTATAAAGAATCTGTAGAGGCTGCTCTCAAATCAATAGAAGCCGATTCCCTTGATTGGAATATGGTGGCTCAGAATTTAGTTGTTATTGTTTATTCAAGTTTAGGAAATAAAGATTATGAAAAGGTCGAAGAGTATTTCGACCGTTATAGAGAAATGCAGTCAAAATTTTTAGATAAAAGCTTACATGATGCACTTGCAGGACAGGAAGTCAAGTACGAAACCGAAAAAAAAGAGCTGCGGATAGCGGCGCTGTTGAAAGAGAAGGCGCTTTATTACTGGATTATCGGGTTGGCTGTGGTTGTTGCGGTAACTATGTTATTGTTTTATCTGAGCCACCGACGGAATGCCAAACGACGAATACGACACTTAGAGCAGGAAAAGCAACTCGTTGCAGCTGAGGCGGTTATTGACGGTGAATCAACCGAACGGGCGCGCCTTGCCCGCGACTTGCATGACGGGCTTGGCGGGATGCTCTCCGCCGTGAAGATTAACCTCAACGATATAGATAAGCTGCAAAACGCTCGCGACATGCTCGACAACTCCATTGAAGAGCTGCGCCGCGTCGCCCACCACCTGATGCCCGCCTCGCTGCTGCGTTTCGGGATGAAGGCCTCGCTTGAAGACTACTGCAACTCGTTTCCTAACGTCCATTTCCACTATTTTGGTGAAGACCGCCGCATTCCCGAAAAGCTCGAAATACTTGTCTATCGCTGTGTCTATGAGCTTGTTAACAACGCCGTCAAGCACTCGCAGGCAGCTAATATCAACGTCCAGCTCATCCT
>JAISTJ010000019.1 GCA_031272655.1 Tannerella sp. | reverse complement strand
GGAACCGTCGCGACCGAGCAAATCCGTAAAACCAAAAAATGTCCGTCGTCAATTATCAATTGTCCATTGAAAAATGACCTAAATACCTGTCCACCAGACCATTCCACCTCTGTGTAGGGTCTCTGAAGCGCCTTTGCACACTTCCTTTGCAACGACAAAGATACATATTAGTTTTCGATTAAACAAAAATATTGAAAAAAAATTTTTTGCTGTTACGCCAAAATATTATCCAATACCCTGCTTTTTCTGTACAAAACACGTCTTTCAGCAAACAAATCGTTATCATTAACCACACTCTTGTGGCTTTTCTTCGACACTACGGCTCTTCAACACTTCAACACGAAGACACGACGGCGCTTCAACACGAAGACACGAAGGCAAGAAGGCACGACGTAAAAGAGCGAAGCAATCCAGCCTCTTAATTCTCAATTCTCAATTCTCAATTATATATAATGTACGTGCGTACAGTAAATATAATATTATTCAAGCGATTTTATGTAACTTGATATGAGATTCGGAAACCTTGTCGTCAAAAATTTGGAATCCGAGGCGTATTCTTTCCATATTTTTATCGCTGTCAGACATAGAACGCTTAATCATCTTGTCGGAGAAAGAGTCTAACCTTGCCAACTCGTCTTCCGATGAAAACTTGTCAACAATATGATTGTATTGCTTCTTGAAGGACGACACTTGCCCCTCAGCAAACATTTTTTCCATTTTGTTTAATTCCGCATTCAGTTCCATAATTGTTTATATTTTAAATAATTAAGTATTATATTTCGTTTATAAGCGTATTATACATCTCTTCAAGCTCACTCATCCTATCAAGGCATTTGTTGATTTCATTCTCGTAACTCTTACGTGTATTGGACTCATGCATAAACCGAAGCATCTCTAACTGCGCCTTGGTTTTCATCCTTTCGTGTAAGATGAGTTCTATGACTTGTTTTCTATCCATAACTTTTTCTTTGTTGTTGCTGTAAAATAAGCTTAATAAAAGTTTTTCGATCCTGCTTGCAGGGTAACTATTTCCGAATTGAGCCGAAACCCGGACTCGAACCGGGGACCTATTCATTACGAATGAATTGCTCTACCAACTGAGCCATTTCGGCATATTTTCTTTTTTCAAACCTGAAACTTCAAACTTAAAGTGTTCGAGGTGCAAAGATAGCGATTATTTTGTATCTGCAAAGATTTTTTTGTAAAAATTTTTCAACTCGTGATCAAGATTTTTCATCAACCGCCCTTCAGAGGCCTCTGTGAAGGTTTCTTCCCTAAGAGTAAGCAACGACTCCTGCGGGTTGAAGACGTCATCAACTATTGAGACGTTAAACGGACGACCGAAGACGGGGTTGTCGAACAGGTGTTGCCCCTTGTTGAGCGCCGCAAGCGTAACCCATAGGATATGGTTGGCGTAACGCTGCGGGTTCAGCCCCTTTGACGAGCGCTCGGCCCATTCAAAGATGATGTTCTTGGCAAGGAGCGTCTCGCGATCGTCGAAGATCTGTATCTCGCCGCTCACTACGTCGGTCTGCACAAGCAGCGCACTGACCTGCCTGCCGTCGTCGCTGCGGGTCAAATTTTCAACAGCCTCATTGAATACCTCTTCAAGTATCAGCTGCGTCTTTGATTTTTCTTTCTCTTTGTTCATTGCCATGTTAATGCCGTTTTGCGACGCCAAAGGTAGTGAGTTTTTTTCTTATGGCAAAATTTTTTTTGGAAAAAATTTCTCTTTGCGGCTTTGTGGCTTGGCGTTCTTTGCGTTTAGTGTTTCTGGATTGCTTCGTTCCTCGCAATGACGGGGACATGTAGAATTGAGAATTAAGAATTAAGAGGCTGGATTGCTTCGTTCCTCGCAATGACGGGGAGATGTATGCCTGACGGCATACAAGACGTTAATGTAAGTTAAAACAGTAAGAAACTTGGGAAAAAAACGTACAAAACGAAAGAAAATTATTATCTTTGCGCACTTTTTGACGAATAAAAAGGTACAGATTTAACATACAGGTAAATAAATAATGTTCAAAAACAACAAATTAACAAACAATCAGGAGAGCTTGTACAGTGCGTCAAATGAGCATGATTCGTGTGGCGTGGGTATGATAGCTCATATCAGGGGCGAGAAGTCGCACGGCATAGTGGAGACGGCGCTGAAGGTACTTGAGAACATGCGCCACAGGGGGGCAGAGGGTGCAGACAACAAGACCGGCGACGGCGCAGGCGTGCTGCTTCAGATACCTCACGAGTTCATCCTGCTGCAAGGCATTCCCGTCCCCGAAAAAGGACGGTATGGCGCCGGCATCGTTTTCCTCCCCAAAAATACAGCTTCACAATCGGAGATACTTGATATAATCAGCGATGAAACGAAACGGGCAGGACTTGAACTGATGAAAGTGCGCGATGTGCCGGTCAACTCCTCAATCTTGGGAGATGAGGCGTTAGCAGTAGAGCCTGAAGTGTGGCAGATTTTTGTTACCGGGGGAAAGGACCAGCAGACGCTTGAACTGAAGCTCTACATACTCCGCCGCATAATAGAAAACCGTGTGAATAACAGCGATATTGAGGGTAAAGATGATTTTTATATATGCTCGCTTTCGACGAAGATAATAGTATATAAAGGGATGTTGGAAACGATGCAGCTACGGGAGTATTTTCCCGACCTTACGAGCGCGTATTTCACTACAGGTCTGGCGCTTGTGCACTCCCGCTTCAGCACTAACACCTTCCCCCGATGGAGCCTTGCGCAACCGTTCAGGATGCTTGCACATAACGGCGAAATCAACACTATACGCGGCAACCGCGGTTGGATGGAAGCCCGCGAAGGCGTCCTGAAATTCCCGCTGACAGGTATTGACGACATTCGCCCGATAATACAGCCCGGAATGAGCGACAGTGCCTCTTTGGATAACGTGCTTGAGTTTCTTGTGGCGTCGGGGATGAGTCTGCCGCACGCCATGACGATGCTTATACCGGAGAGTTTTAACGACAAAAATCCTATTTCTGAGGATCTTAAGGCGTTTTATGAGTATCACTCGATACTTATGGAGCCGTGGGACGGACCTGCGGCGCTGCTGTTCACCGACGGCCGCTACACAGGCGGTATGCTCGACCGTAACGGCTTGCGGCCGGCGCGTTACCTTATAACAAAGAACGACACGATGATCTTGGCGTCCGAGACGGGCGTCGCCGACGTCGCGCCGGAAGACGTCAAAGCCAAAGGACGGCTGCAACCGGGGAAAATCCTGCTGATAGACACCGAGAATGGCGAGATACTTTATGACGAAGCTATAAAAGAAGAGCTTGCCCAAGCGCAACCTTACCGTAAATGGCTGACTAAGAACCGAGTAGAGCTTGACAAACTGAAATCGGGCAGGACTGTTTCCAACAGCGTGCCTAATTTTGACAGACTGCTGCGGCTGTTTGACTACACCCGCGAAGACATCGAACGGATACTCATCCCAATGGCGACTAACGGCGCCGAGCCTGTTGGGTCAATGGGATTTGATGTGCCGCTCGCCGCCCTCTCGAAGCATCCGCAGCTGCTTTTCAACTACTTCCGCCAACAGTTTGCGCAGGTTACCAACCCGCCGATAGACCCTTACCGCGAGGAGCTTGTGATGAGCCTCGAAGAGTATATCGGGGCTGTGGGCAACGATATAATGCACCCCAACGAGTCGCACTGCAAGATGGTGCGCCTGCCGCATCCGGTGCTGACAAACACACAGTTAGACATACTTTGTAATATCCGGTACAAAGGTTTCAGGAGTATCAAGCTGCCTATATTATATGATGTAACGCGCGGATGCTATGGGTTGGAAGAGGCTCTTCAGGAGTTGTGCCGTAAAGCGGAACAGTCTGTTACAGACGGGTTTAACTACATTATCCTAAGCGACCGCGATGCGGGGGGACTTGCACCCATTCCGTCATTGTTAGCTGTGAGCGCCGTTCATCACCATCTTATTTCCGTCCAGAAACGGGTGCAGACAGCGTTGATAATGGAGACGGGCGAGATGCGCGAAGTGATGCACGCAGCATTACTACTTGGGTACGGGGCGAGCGCCCTCAACCCTTACATGGCGTTCGCAGCGCTCGACGACCTTGTGAAAAAGAAGATACTGCAGCTTGACTATGACCAGGCGCAGAAGAACTATGTAAAAGCCATCTGCAAAGGGTTACTTAAAATCATCAGCAAGATGGGTATCAGCACTATACGCAGTTACCGCGGCGCCAAGCTGTTTGAATCGGTTGGCATCGGCGAGGAGCTGTGTAACAGGTATTTCGGCGGCGTCGAGAGCCGGATAGGTGGTATCGGGCTTGAGGAAGTGGCAAACGACTCGCGACGGCTGTTTGAGGCGAGTACAGACCCATCCCTGCGCGTATTGCCGAATCACGGCCTGCTTTCATACCGTAAAGACGGCGAGACCCACGCATGGAACCCCGAAACAATCGCCGCCCTTCAACTTGCCACCCGCACCGGCAATTACGCCAAATTCAAGGAATACACCGCCCTCGCATCGGGGGTGCCGTCATTAAACCTTAACAAGGTTCAAAACCTTGTTAAGGTTGGGGAAGAAAGGACAACCTCAAACGGAACAACTTCAAACGGCGAACCAACCCGCCCCCCCATCTTCCTGCGCGACCTGCTGAACATCAAGCTTGCGGATAAGCCATTAGCGATAGAAGATGTTGAGCCGGTAGAGGCTATCATGAAGCGGTTTGTTACAGGCGCGATGAGTTACGGCTCTATCAGTAAGGAAGCGCACGAGACTATTGCGCTGGCTATGAACAAGATACACGGCAGGAGCAATACCGGTGAAGGCGGCGAAGACCCAGACAGGTTCAAGCCCCGCGAGGACGGCCTGTCGTTGCGGTCGGCTATCAAACAGGTAGCGTCGGGGCGCTTCGGCGTAACGGCTGAATACCTTGTCAACGCCGACGAGATACAGATAAAGATAGCGCAGGGCGCCAAGCCCGGCGAAGGCGGCCAGCTGCCCGGCTACAAGGTGGATAAGATTATAGCTAAAACCCGCCATTCGATACCGGGTATTTCGCTTATATCCCCGCCGCCACATCACGATATTTATTCGATAGAAGACCTTGCACAGCTGATTTTCGACCTTAAGAACGTCAATCCCGACGCCGAGATAAGCGTCAAGCTTGTAGCCGAGACGGGCGTAGGAACGATTGCTGCGGGGGTAGCTAAAGCCAAAGCCGACAGGATTATCATCTCCGGTTCGGACGGCGGCACGGGCGCTTCCCCGCTAAGCTCTATCCGTTATGCAGGCATTGCGCCCGAAATGGGACTGTCGGAAACACAGCAGACACTCGTGCTGAACGGCCTGCGCGGGCAAGTGAGACTTCAAACCGACGGTCAGATAAAGACCGGCCGGGACATCATACTGATGGCGCTGCTCGGAGCCGAAGAGTTCGGATTCGCTACATCGGCGCTTATTGTGCTCGGGTGCGTTATGATGCGCAAGTGCCATATCAACACGTGCCCTGTGGGCGTCGCTACACAGGATCCGGAACTGCGGAAACGTTTCAGGGGAAAATATGAGTATCTTGTGAATTATTTCACTTTCCTCGCCCAAGAGGTGCGGGAATATCTCGCAATGATGGGTTTCCGCTCGCTCAACGAGATTGTCGGCAGAACGGATCTAATTTCCCCGCGTCATTGCGAGGTACGAAGCAATCCAGAAAAAATAGGTATGAATGGTTTAACTGACTGGATTGCTTCACATTCGTTCGCAATGACGGAAGACAACAAGACATCTCTATTGGATTTCAGCCGGTTGCTGTTTTTCCCCGGAAGGGATGCGACACTGCGGAAGACTATAGACCAGATACATAAGATTGATAATGTCAAAGACCTCGAAATAATCCGTCAGGCGGAAGGGTGCATCGAGAAAGGCGAAGAGCTGTCGCTCGAATACACCATCTCCAATACCGACCGCGCTGTCGGAGCGATGGTTTCAGGCATCATAGCCAAACGTTACGGCGAAGAGGGATTACCAGATAACACACTGAATATCAAGTTCAAAGGCTCTGCAGGACAGAGTTTCGGAGCGTTCCTCGTCAAGGGCGTCAGTTTCCGTTTGGAAGGCGATGCCAACGATTATCTCGGCAAAGGCTTGAGCGGCGGCAGGATAAGTATCTCGCCTCCAAGCCGTTCCACATTCGTTGCATCGGATAACATCATTGTCGGCAACACACTGATGTATGGCGCCACAAGCGGCGAGGTCTATATCAACGGACGCGCCGGCGAACGTTTCTGCGTGCGTAACAGCGGCGCAATAGCCGTCGTTGAAGGCGTCGGCGACCACTGCTGCGAATATATGACCGGCGGACGGGTCGTAGTGCTCGGCGAGACAGGACGTAACTTCGCCGCCGGCATGAGCGGAGGTATCGCATACGTATGGAATAAACGCGGTAACTTCGACTACTACTGCAATATGGAGATGGTCGAACTGTCTCTGATAGAAGAAAGCTCAGCCCGCAAAGAGTTGCACGAGCTGATACGCAAACATTATCACTATACCGGTAGCCGCCTTGCAAGCGATATGCTTGACAACTGGGACCGCTATTCAGAGGAGTTTATATCCGTCGTTCCTATCGAGTACAAGAAAGTGCTTCAGGAAGAACAGATGGAGAAACTGTCGAAACGGATTGCGGAGGTTACACGGGATTATTAGAATTAAGAATTAAGAATTAAGAATTAAGAATTAAGAATTAAAAATTAAAAATTAAAAATTCAGAATTAAGAATTAAGAATTAAAAATTAAGAATTCAGAATTAAGAATTAAAAATTAAGAATGGGAAATCCGAGAGCATTTTTAACTGTGCCACGTCAGGAGGCGGGCTACAGACCTGTATATGAAAGGGTTAAAGACTTCAGTGAAGTTGAGCAGACTCTTAACAGCAGCGACCGTCGCCAACAGGCGTCGCGTTGTATGGACTGCGGCGTACCGTTCTGCCACTGGGCTTGTCCGATAGGCAACCGTCAGCCCGAATGGCAGGATCAGCTGTTCAAAGGCCGATGGGAAGACGCTTTTTATACCCTTGACTCGACATGCGACTTCCCCGAGTTCACCGGCAGGGTCTGTCCGGCGCTGTGCGAGAAGAGCTGCGTGCTCAACCTCAGCATACACGAGCCTGTAACCATCCGCGAAAACGAGGTTTCGATCATAGAAGCGGCGTTTCGCGAAGGCTTCATCAAACCGGCCTCCCCTGTGCGTAACGGCCTGAAAGTGGCTGTTGTAGGGAGCGGACCGGCGGGTCTGACAGCTGCAAACCAGCTTAACCGCAAAGGTTACACGGTAACCGTTTTTGAGAAAGATGAACTGGCGGGCGGCCTGTTGCGGTTCGGCATTCCGAACTTCAAACTCGGCAAGCAGATTATAGACCGCCGACTGAGACTGATGGAAGCCGGAGGGATAGAGTTCCGTACCGGTTGTCATATAGGTAAAGACTTGAGTATCAATGAGTTAACAGACAATTACGATGCTGTTTGTCTTGCCATTGGAAGCGAGGAACCGCGCGACCTGAAAGCTACCGGACGCGAATTTAAAGGCATATACTTCGCCCTTGAGTATCTTGGGCAGCAAAACCGCTTTTTGGAAGGTATTGAAATACCTGATAATGAGCGAATTAACGCAAAAGGAAAGAATGTTTTGATAATCGGCGGCGGCGACACGGGCAGCGACTGCGTTGGGACGGCCAACCGTCAGGGCGCCCGTAGCGTAACGCAGATAGAGATCATGCCCAAGCCGCCAGAAGATTTCAACCCCGCGACGCCTTGGCCGCAATGGCCGCAGATACTCAAGACGAGCAGCAGCCACGAAGAAGGCTGCATCCGCCGCTGGAGCCTCACTACCAACCGTTTCATAGGCGATACCGACGGCCATGTCCGTCAGGTGGAGGTCGAGGAAGTGGAATGGACGACGCCGACCGACGGCGGACGACCGGAAATGAAGCTTACCGGCAGGAAAGAGACGCTCGACGCTGACCTTGTGTTCCTTAGCATGGGGTTTGTTAATCCCGTTCAGGATACGGTCATCAAAGAGCTGTCGCTCGCCGTGGACGGACGGAAAAATATCGCCGTGGACGGCCTGTGCCGCACATCAGCAGCCAAAGTGTTTGCTTGCGGCGATGCGGTCTCGGGCGCAAGCCTTGTCGTTCGCGCAATGGCTTCGGGACGGGCGGCGGCTACAGGGATTGATTTTGAATTAAGAATTAAGAGTTTTAGATTTTTGATTTTAGATTTAAGATATTAGATTTTAGATTTACTCAATAAAGAATTATATTGAAATGTGTGGAATAACAGCAATATTTAACATTCGGGCGGATGAGCAGCGCGACATGTTGCGTTCGCAGGTACTGAAGATGAGCAAGCGGATCCGTCATCGCGGACCCGACTGGAGTGGGATTTACAGCGGTAAAACGGCGATAATGGCGCATGAACGCCTGTCAATAGTTGACCCTGCGTCGGGCAAACAGCCTTTGTTCAGCCCCGACGGGAAGGTTGCGCTGTGTGTGAACGGCGAGATTTACAACCATCGCGACATCCGCGAGCGGCTGAAAGGGAAATATGAGTTCCAGACCGGCTCGGACTGCGAGGTGATTCTTGCCCTGTATCAACAGAAAGGCGTTGATTTTATCGAAGACCTGAGCGGCATTTTCGCTTTTGCCCTCTATGACGAAGAGAAAGACCTCTTCATGATAGCGCGCGACGAGATCGGCGTCATACCGCTTTATGTAGGTAAAGACGACAATGGACACGTGCTTGTATCCTCCGAGCTGAAAGGTTTGGAAGGCTATGCGACTGAATATGACCAGTTTAAGCCCGGATACGTATGGTCAAGCGCCCAAAAAGAGCCGGTACGCTGGTACAAACGCGACTGGATGGATTATGAGAACGTCAAGGATAACGGGGCAGACAGGGCCGAGTTGAGGGCAGCGCTTGAAGACGCCGTTTCGCGGCAGCTGATGAGCGATGTGCCATACGGAGTGTTGCTGTCGGGCGGGCTTGATTCGTCGGTCATATCGGCCGTAGCGAAGCATTACGCCGGCAAGCGTATAGAAGACGGCTTCACGACAGAGGCATGGTGGCCACAGCTCCACTCTTTCGCAGTAGGGCTGAAAGGCGCACCCGACCTCGTAGCGGCACGGACAGTCGCCGACCATATCGGCACCGTTCACCATGAAATAAACTATACAATACAGGAAGGCTTGGACGCTATCCGCGATGTTATCTATCATATTGAGACTTACGATGTTACGACTGTCCGTGCATCCACCCCGATGTACCTCCTTGCGCGCGTCATCAAGAGCATGGGCATCAAGATGGTGCTTAGCGGCGAGGGCGCAGACGAGGTGTTCGGCGGTTACCTTTATTTCCATAAGGCTCCCGATGCCCGCGCTTTCCACGAAGAGACGCTACGTAAGATAAGCAAGCTGTACCTCTACGACTGCCTGCGCGCCAACAAAAGTTTGGCGGCATGGGGCGTTGAAGGGCGCGTACCGTTCCTCGACAAGGAGTTCCTTGACGTTGCCATGCGCCTCAACCCCGAAGCGAAGATGGCTCCGGGCAAGGTTATCGAGAAGAAGATCCTTCGCGAGGCGTTTGAAGACCTGCTACCGGCAAGCGTGGCATGGAGGCAGAAAGAGCAGTTCTCCGACGGCGTGGGCTACAGCTGGATAGATACGCTTAAGAGGGTTGCCGAGGACAGCGTTTCCGATTATGACATGGCGCATGCGGCTCAACGCTTCCCTATCAACCCGCCGATGAACAAAGAGGAGTATCACTACCGCACTATCTTCGAGGAACATTTCCCGAGCGATAGCGCCGCCCGCTCTGTGCCAAGCGTACCGAGCGTAGCATGCTCCACCGCCGAAGCTCTCGCATGGGACGCTTCCTTCCGTAATATGAACGATCCCAGCGGCAGAGCCGTCAAGGACGTCCATAACGACGGATATTGACGATGATAAGACTCAAAGATATTAACAAGACGTATTATAACGGGACTCCGCTTCATGTTTTGAAGGGGATAAACCTGAATGTTGAACGGGGCGAAATGGTCTCGGTGATGGGCGCTTCGGGTTCAGGGAAAAGTACACTGCTTAATATACTCGGCATCCTTGATTCTTATGACGCCGGAGAGTATTTTCTTAATAATCAGCTAATTTGGGAATTAAACGAGACACGCGCCGCTGAACTGCGTAATCGTATGATAGGCTTCATTTTTCAGTCGTTCAACTTGATTAATTTCAAGAATGCTATGGAAAATGTAGCTTTGCCTCTTTATTATCAGGGAGTTGCACGACGAAAGCGAAATGTTATAGCTTTGGAATATTTAGACCGTGTAGGGCTTAAGGACTGGGCAGAGCATCTGCCGAGTGAGTTGTCCGGTGGTCAGAAGCAACGTGTCGCCATAGCTCGGGCGCTGATAGCCAAACCGCAGGTGATACTCGCCGATGAGCCTACAGGGGCGCTCGACAGTGTTACAACCGTAGAGGTGATGCAACTGTTACGTGAAGTGAACCGCTCTCAGGGGATGACAATGATTATTGTAACCCACGAATCCTCCGTTGCAGACGTTACCGACAGAGTTATTCACGTTCAAGACGGGATAATTAGTTGAGAATTGAGAATTAAGAATTGAGAATTAAGAATTAAGAATTAAGAATTAAGAATTAAGAGTTGAGAATTGAGAACTATAAACTCATAAACTATAAACTCATAAACTATAAACTCATAAACTATAAACTCATAAACTTCAAACTATGCTTTGCTGATGTTCGATTTTGACGACATACGAGAAATAGGGAGTGCGATGAGGAAAAATAAACTTCGTACATTTCTTACGGGCTTTTCGGTAGCTTGGGGTATTTTCATGCTAAT
>JAISTJ010000224.1 GCA_031272655.1 Tannerella sp. | reverse complement strand
GACGCCCTTGCCGAGATTCAGCCCGATGGCGCCGAAAAGCGTTTCCCGTCGGATAAATTCTATATACCCGGCTCGGTTATGAGGGTTAAAGTGGATAATACGGCGCCCGTTGCATACGGGCTGCCTGAAGATCTGGATATTATGTTCCGAAACAATCCTGTTTACAGGCTTCAGCCCGATGCCGAAGCGCGTGGAGTGAACGCCGTGGCATGGTTCCCAGGCGCCGAAACGCTCCGTAGCGGCTGGGCATGGGGACAGCAATACCTTAACGGCGGAACGGCCGTTTTTGAAGCGTCTGTCGGCAAAGGCAAAGTCTTTGTTTTCGGCCCCGAAGTAACTTTCCGCGCACAACCTCATGGCGCCTTCAAGTTCCTTTTTAACGGCATCTACCTCGCCGGAGCGACTGTTGTAAACTTAAAATAAGCGTCAAAAAATAACCGTTTTATTCTTGTAGGCAAGGATTTTGCGCTCTATGTGTTTTTGAACGGCGTGCGAGAGAACTATCTTTTCGAGGTCTTTTCCTTTATTGACAAGGTCTTGAACGGTGTCTTTGTGCGTAACGCGGACGATGTCTTGTTCGATAATCGGCCCTGCGTCGAGTTCGGAAGTTACATAGTGGCTTGTGGCGCCGATGATTTTTACTCCCCGCTCAAAAGCCGCGTGGTAGGGCTTGGCGCCAACGAAAGCAGGCAGGAATGAGTGATGGATGTTGATGATTTTGTTCGGATAGCGACGAATCATTTCTTCCGAAATAATCTGCATATACCGCGCCAGAACGATGAAATCAATCTTGTTTTTGGCTAACAGTTCGAGTTCGCGTTTCTCCTGCTCTTCTTTGTTATCTTTCGTGATTTCAAAAATATGGTATGGTATATCAAACCGTTTCGCAACTTCCTGCATATCAGGATGATTGCTTATTATAAGAGGTATTTTTACATTCCACTCGCCTGCGGTGTAACGCGCAAGTATATCATACAGGCAATGAGACATTTTCGATACAAATATTGCCATTTTTGGCTGATAATCAGAGAAATACAGTCGGAAGCTGATGTCATACTTCTTGGCATAAAGAGTGTTGAAGTAGTCCTCGATTTTGTTGTTGGGAATCAGGAACTTATCGAGTTCCCATTCCATTCGCATAAAAAAAATGTTCTCAACATGATCAACATGCTGGTCGAGGTAGATGATATTTCCGTTGTTGACGCTGATAAAATTTGTAATATCAGTAACAATCCCCGCTCTATCAGGGCAATGCAGAAGCAATTTAGCTGTGTTCATAAATAAAAAAATCTTACTTTTGAGGCTGCAAAGGTAAAAAAAGTATTTAAATTTACGAGTTAAACGGCTTTTTTTGGTACTTTTGCACCCAAATTCATGCAGATGAGCGTAACAATTTTGGGTATAGAATCTTCATGCGATGATACCTCATGCGCGGTGATACGCGACGGGGTGTTGATGTCGAATGTCATTGCAGGTCAGGCTGTTCATGAGGCTTACGGAGGTGTGGTGCCGGAGCTTGCTTCGCGTGCGCACCAACAAAACATTGTGCCGGTGGTGTCGGAAGCTTTGAAACGCGCCGGCGTAGGGCGCTCCGAACTGTCGGCGATCGCTTTTACGCGGGGGCCTGGACTGCTCGGTTCGCTGCTCGTGGGGACGTCTTTTGCCAAAGGACTTGCTTTGGCGCTCAAAATCCCGATAATTGAAATAAACCACCTGCAGGCGCATGTTTTGGCGCATTTTATCAAACAAAATCCCGATGAGGCGAAACACCCTGCTTTCCCGTTTTTATGCCTGCTTGTATCCGGTGGTAATTCACAGATAATCAAGGTAAAAGCGTACAATTCGATGGAAATAATAGGTCAAACGATAGATGACGCCGCGGGCGAGGCGTTCGACAAGTGTGCGAAGGTGATGGGACTTGGTTATCCGGGCGGTCCGATAGTCAACAAGTTAGCTAACGAGGGCAATCCCGACGCTTTCATTTTCAGTAAGCCGCATATCAAGGGCTATGACTACAGTTTCAGCGGGTTAAAGACCTCATTTTTATACACTTTGCGCGACGCGCTGAAAGAAAACCCTGATTTCATTGAACAAAACAAGGCTGACTTGTGCGCCTCGCTTCAAAAAACCGTCGTTGAGATTCTTATGGACAAGTTGCGTCGTGCAGCTAAAGATTTGAATATCAAAGAAATAGCAGTTGCTGGAGGAGTGTCGGCAAATTCCGGATTACGCGACGCATTCACTGATCATGCTGCCCGCTTGGGATGGAATATTTATCTTCCTCCTTTCGCTTTTACTACCGATAATGCTGCAATGGTCGCAATAACAGGCTATTACAAGTTTTTAGACGCTGATTTTTGCCGTATGGACGCTACGCCTTATGCGCGGGTAACTGTATGAGAATTAAGAATTAAGAATTGAGAATTAAGAATTAAGAGATTTTGGATTTTAGATTTTGGGTTTTGGATTTTAGAGTTTGTTATGGATATTGAGATTATTACTATTGGAGATGAGCTGCTTATCGGGCAGGTGGTGGACACCAATTCGGCTTGGATTGGTCGGGAAGTGAATAAAATCGGTTTCAGGGTTGTTCGCAGGACTGCTGTCGGCGATGATGAGGAGGATATACTTGCCGCTTTGGAGGCGGCGTCTCGTCGAGCGCCGGTTGTGTTGCTGACGGGCGGGCTGGGGCCGACCAAAGACGATATTACTTTGCGGACGCTGTGCCGTTATTTCGACTGCCGGCTGCATTTTTCGGATGAAGTTATGGCTAATATTGAACAACTTTTTGGTCGTAGCGGACGGGCGATGAACGAATTGACGCGCAATCAGGCGATGGTTCCCGACAAAGCGACGGTTATTCAAAACCGCGTTGGGACGGCGCCGTGTACGTGGTTCGAGCGCGACGGGCTGACGCTTGTGTCCATGCCCGGCGTGCCGTCCGAGATGAAGTGGCTGATGAGCAATGAGATAATACCGCGATTGCATAACCATTTCCGGCAGGATACGTTTATCAAACATCGAAGCTATCGCATTTCGGATTTTACAGAATCAGCTCTCGCTTCGTATATAGCTGGTTTTGAGGATAATATGCCGTCAGGGATTAAATTAGCATATTTGCCGCAAGCCGGCAGCATCGTTTTGCGGTTGTCGGCATATAGCGATTCGGAAACTGCGTGTAACGAGGCTATGACGTTGGTTTGCAGGCAGTTGGAAACTTGTTTACAGGGGCATATTATTTCGGACGACGACAGTCCGCTCGAAGCAGTTGTGGGCAGGATGTTGAAATCGGCTGGCGCTACTGTGGCGACTGCCGAGAGTTGTACCGGAGGCGCTATTGCGGCGGCGCTTACTTCCGTTGCCGGCAGTTCGAGTTATTTCCTCGGCAGTATAATCGCTTATTCTAATACTGTGAAAATGAACACATTATATATATATCCTGCTACTCTCAAAGCTTTCGGGGCAGTGAGCAAAGAAGTTGTCGAGGAGATGGCGATGGGGGCATTACAAGCGATAGGAAGTGATTATGCGATTGCTACGTCAGGCATAGCAGGTCCGAGTGGTGGCACCCCGTTGAAACCTGTCGGAACCGTATGGATATCTGTTGCAAGCCGGAGAAAAGTCGTTTCAAAAGAATTTCACTTCGCCGGTGAAAGGGAACATGTCATCCGGCGTGCCGTCAATTCCGGTTTGTTGATGTTATGCAACGCCGTTCGGGAAACGTTATAAAAAAAACGTCAGGATTGCGCATCCGGACGTTTTCTATAAAATTACTCACATGAAAAAGAAATTAATCCACATTCAGAGTAACGCGCTTGAACGCTGTTACTGTCAGGTCTTTGTCCTGTTGTTTTAGATATTGTTCTATTGTCAGTTTGGAATCTTTGACAAATTCCTGCTGCAGCAGTGTACTTTCTTTGTAAAATTTCTGGAGCGCGCCCTGTGCGATGCGGTCGAGCATGTTTTCAGGCTTGCCTGCTTCGCGGGCTTTATCGCGAGCTATCTCTAACTCGGTGTCTATCACTTTCTGGGGTACGTCTGCAGGGGTTATTGCTACCGGATTCATTGCAGCTACTTGCATAGCGACCTCGCGACCTACCTGACGTTCAAGTGGTTTATTGAACGCTACGATGGTAGCAAGTTTGTTGCCCGGATGAATATATGATACGGTAGCCGCACCATTAACGTATTCATAATAACCGAGTTCCATCTTCTCGCCGGTTATGCCGGAACGGTCGGTAATATGTTCTGCAACTGTTCTTCCGTCTTCCATCTGCGCCTTTAAGAGGTCTTCGAGAGAGGCTGCTTCCTTGTCGAAAGAGGTTTCAAGTATTGACTGTGTCAAGGCGATGAAATCAGCGTTTTTTGCTACAAAGTCTGTTTCGCACTTGAGAGCTACTACTGCGGCGTATTCGCCATGGTCGGCTGCAAGAACGCATCCTTCGGATGCTTCACGGTCGGAACGTTTGGCGGCTATTGCCTGTCCTCGTTTGCGTATTATCTCCATCGCTTTTTCCAAGTCGTTTTCGGCTTCTATCAAAGCGTTTTTACAATCCATCATTCCCGCTCCGCACAATTTGCGCAGATGGGTTATATCTGCTAATGT
>JAISTJ010000223.1 GCA_031272655.1 Tannerella sp. | reverse complement strand
AATTAAGAATTAAGAATTAAGAATTACTGCGGAAAGTGTTTGTGTTTATGGTAGAAAAAGTTTTAGATAATGGCATTATTAGATAACATACGGTCTGTTGCGAAATACGAGAGCAAACTGCTGACAAGGAGTTGGTTCTACAGGATTTTTATGATCCTGATGATACTTTTTGTAGTCATTTTCAACATCTCGACCTTACTGGGCGAGAGCGGCCCGAATAGCGGCTCATGGATAATAAAGGCTATTTCATCGAATATAGCATACGTTAACCTGCTGATGCTCAACACCGGACAGGCAGTAATTGCCGTCTTCCTCTCGTCCGAGTTCCTCAAGGCGGACAAGAAGCTCGACACATCGGAAGTCTTTTATGTTCACCCGCTTAGCAACGCCGAATATGTGGCGGGAAAAATCTGGGGCAATATGAGCGTTTTTATCCGCCTCGACCTTTTGATGATTGCTATAGTGCTGATTTTCAATATCGCATCCGGCATCTCAGTGAACTGGATGTCATACGTTATTTATTTCTTCCTGATTTGTATTCCTACATTAATATATATTCTCGGACTGTCGGTAGGCCTGATGCTTATCCTTAAAAATCAGGCTATTACCTTTGTCGTCCTGCTCGGATATATTGCGCTGACGCTGTTTTATGTTGGCGACAAGATATACTATCTGTTTGATTATATGGTATATAACCTGCCTCTTGTGAAATCGGAGATTGTAGGCTTCACTAATACGGAATACATTATTAATCACCGACTTATATATCTTTTTTTAGGATTAGCATTCCTTTGTGTATCTGTTTTCCTGTTCAGGAGGCTTCCCAATACAAAATACGGCAGTTACCGCTGGCTCGGATTAGCGGCAGTGTTCTTTATCATTGGCGGTTATGCGTCTTATAATCACATACATTCCATACTTCATACTAATAATCAGCGCACTGCCTACATTGAAACAAATAACCGCCATGTCAACGAACCGACTTTGATAGTAAGCAGCTATGATATTAATGTAGAACAATTTCCGGAACTCATTGATGCAGAGGTCGTTATATCCGGACGCCCCAAAAATGCGGCGCAGAAATTTACGTTTTGCCTTAACCCTTCACTTGATGTCAAAGAAGTATTGCAGGATGGTAAACCATTGACTTTCAGCAAAGACGGGCACATAACGGTTATAGACTTCGGACGTGAGATAGCGCAAGACGAAACTGTAACATTTACAATGAAATACAGCGGCAGAGTGGACGACCAGTTTTGCAATTTAGATATTCCGGACGAACTGATAGAAGAACAATATACCATTAACAATATGGGAATGGTGAAAATAGACAAGAAATACAGCTTCCAAACGCCTGATTACGTGCTGTTTACGCCCGGAACATACTGGTATCCGGTACCCGGCGTTTCATACAGCAGCGAAAATCCCGACTGGCAGCAAACTTATTTTAGCGATTATACCCTGACAGTCAAAACGTTACCCGGTTTGAAAGCCATCTCTCAAGGCACCCTCGACACAACCGCCATCAAAGAGAATATCTGGAAATACAAGGCCGATTTCCTTTCACCGTCCATGACGCTGATAATAGGCGACTATGAGCAGAAAAGTGTTGATGTGGACGGCACTCTCTTTAAGGTTGATTACATTCGCGGACACGATTATTTCACATCCACTTTCGATTCTATCACTGACACCCTGCCGGCTCAAATCCGCGAACGCAGGCGTTACATCGAAACAACCTATTCGCTTGATTATTCCTACAAACGCTTTGCGGTAGTTGAAGTGCCCGTGCAGTTCCACAGCTATGTTCACACATGGTCGCAGGCGCAGGAAAAAATGCAGCCGGAAATGATTCTCTACCCCGAAAAAGGCTGCCTGTACGGGGAACTTGATTTCAAAGGCCGTTACAAACAGCAAAAAGAATGGAGCAAACGCAGCGGAATGGAAGTCAGCGATGTGGAAGCCGCCATCAGGACGCTTAACGGCTTCCTCTTCACCTTCCAGCAAAAAGAAGCCAGCGTCAGCTTCTCTGAAGAACGCGGCACGTTAAATATTACCACTAAACCAAACCCGTACTTCATCTTTCCGCAACTCTATAACTTCCGCTTCAATATCTTTTCGCGGGAATGGTCTATAGCTAATCGCCTGATAGAGTTGTACTTACAGGATGAAACCGGCACTCAAAACAACTGGATGCGTCAAACCAACGGCATAAGCAACGACGAGAAAGCCAACTTGCTTATGGAAAAGCAAGCGTTCAAGGAGTTACTGACGGACGTTGAGCATCGCGATCTGTTAAACAACGTGATAACCCTCAAAGCGAACTTCCTCTTTGCGCCTGCAGAGCGGAATATCGGCTTCAAGGAGTTCCGCGATTCGCTCCGCTCCACGTTGCTCAAAAACCTGTTTTCAAACGTGCGGTTTGAAGACCTTTTAACCACTCTCGGCGCGATTGCCGATGAAGACCTGATAACGCCGATGCAGCAGTGGTCTAAACCCACCGCGCTTCCGTCGTACATAGTGAATGCGCCCGAAGTTACGCGCATCACCAACCGCGACATCGAAGTTTATGTCGTCAAACAGCGTATCACCAACGATTCCGATAACGACGGCTACCTTGGTCTTGAGAACAGTTTCGGCGGCGGCTTCGGAGGCTTCGGTTTCGGAGGCGGGGGCGGAGGCTACGACCCGTACCTGAAACGCAAACTGTCTATAAAAGCGCATGAAACAAAAGAACTCGTCAGCGTTTGGGACGAAGCGCCGCGAAGCATCATCATCAACACGCTTATTTCGTCCAACCTGCCGAGCATAGTTACTTCCAGCATCAATAATATCATCTACGAAGAAAACAAATCTATCCCTTTTGATGGCGATTATGTTATAGACAATATGTCGTATAATTACAAGGGAGAGGTAATCGTTGATAATGAGGATACTACGTTGTTCCAGCTCTCGGCGCCCGCTTTGGTAGGGCTTCTTCCGAAGTGGCTTGAAGATGTGGGCGACAACTCGTTCCCCTATTCGGGAGTATCCAACTGGCGGCCGCCGTTGCAGTGGACGCTTACGACAAATGACCGTTATTACGGCACTTCCATCCGCTCGGCATACGTCATCAAAAGCGGCAGCGGCGCGCAAACGGCGACATGGAAAGTGCCCGTGCCCGAACGCGGCGAATACGAGCTTTACTTCTACCTTACCCGCACCGACAACTTCCGTCCGGGAGGCGGTGGTGGCGGAGGCGGCGGTAACCGCGGAGGCGGCGGCAGCGGAGGCAACCGCGGCGGCGGTGGAGGCGGCGGAGGTCGTCCTCCAGGAGGAGGAGGCGGTGGCGGTCCCAGACAGGTAGGCGGTCCGGCGCCCGGTGGCGGAGGTAACCGCGGCGGATGGGAACCGGCCTCGTATAACTTCAAAGTGATTTATGAAGGCGATGTGGACAAAACAACCGTGGATATCCGCAGGGCAGACAACGGATGGTGCCTTATAGGCTCGTTCGCCTTCCCGAAAGATACTATTCAGGTCGTAATGACGAACCAGTGCCAGCAAAGAATGGTTACGGCAGACGCCGTCAAAATCGTCCGGAAAGGTTAACCCCCCCCCCGACTTTGCGACGGCGAAGCCTTAAGCAATCCACACGGGCGCCCCGTCATTGCGAAGGCGAAGCCTGAAGCAATCCACAAGGGCGCCCCGTCATTGCGAAGACGAAGCCTGAAGCAATCCACAAAGGCACCCCGTCATTGCGAAGGCGAAGCCTGAAGCAATCCAGACAATCAACAAGAATATTTTAAAAAATATATACATCAAAATGAAACCAAGACATATCAAACTTATTATTTTTATTGCGGCGGTAGGCACGGTTTTTCAAGCCCAGTCGCAAGAAACAACAGTTATCCCTACATCGCTGACGATTGAGCAGGCGCTTGACATTGCGGAAGACAACAATCCTACGCTCAAACAAAGAAAACTGAGTTACGAGAGGACGCAATTCCTGTTGAAAGCCCAGCTTGCAGCGCTGAAATCGAACTTCTCGCTGACACTCAACCCCGTATCATATAACAAAACACGTCAGTACGATGATTATAACGTGCAATGGTTTACTAATGAGACGTTTTCTTCCGGCGCGACCTTTCAGGTTCAGCAACCAATCCTCCTGACGGACGGAACTATCTCATTAACAAATACTTTCGGATGGCAAAACACTTTCGCGGAAAAAATAGGCGGTAGCTCGACAAATAAAGCATTCTCAAACAACCTTAGTTTGCAACTTTCGCAACCGGTTTTCACTTACAACCGTACAAAGCTGCAAATCAAGCAGTTGGAAATAAATAACGAAAACGCCAGCATTCAATACGCCCTGCAGCGCCTGACGCTCGAACAGAACATCACCCGCCAGTTTTATTCCGTTTATACTGCGCAGGAAAGACTGCGTATAAGCCAGGAAGAGCTTAAGAACGAAGAACAGAACTATGAAATAGTAAAAAACAAAGTCGAGGCGGACATGTTCCGCAGGGAAGAACTCTATCAGGCCGAATATTCGCTTGCTACTTCGAGGTCGTCGGTCGAAAGCAATCAGGTGGACCTTGACAATGCCAAAGACCAGCTAAAACAGACGCTTGGAATGCCACTCGACGAGCCTATTAACGTCAAAGCCGAAATAGTCGCATCCGAAGTGGCAATAGACCTTGAACATGCTATTCAACACGGGCTTGCCTCGCGTTTAGAATTGCGCACCCGCGAATTAGAAGAGGAACTTGCCGAACTGACAATGATTACTACCCAAGACCAGAACAAATTTAAGGGAAACGTCAATCTCTCGGTCGGTATTATGGGCGACAATGAAAGAATGCGTAATATTTATGATAACCCGACGCAAAATCCCCGCGTTCAGGTCAGTTTCAGTGTGCCTATCTTCGACTGGGGAGAAAGAAGAGCGCGTATAAATGCCCAGAAAGCCTCTCAAACAATAGCCAAACTCGAAAGCGAAGACCAAAAAATCAGCATAGAACTTGAGATACGCCAGACATGGCGCGACTTGGAAAACCTGCGCTTGCAAATTGCTAATAATCAAAAGAATATAGATAATGCCCAACTGACCTACGACCTCAACCTCATCCGTTACCGCGAAGGCGAACTTACCGGTCTGCAAATCAGTCAGTATCAGGCGCAACTGTCATCAGCAAAGCTTACTTACCTCAGTTCGCTGATACAGTACAAACAAGCGGTTCTCAACCTGAAGATTATGGCTCTTTACGATTACGAAAAAGACCAGCCCATCGTTCCGGTGAGAGAGTTAAAAAATTAATTAAGAATTAAAAATTAAGAATTAAGAAAGATATGAAACCAAAAAACTTTTTAATGGCAACGGTTGTGATAGCGCTGACTTCTTGCGGCGGACAACCTACTACTAATCAGAGTGATATCGAAACGCCTGTATCAGTATTAGAACTTAAACCAAGCTCCATCAGCAGGCTTATTAACACCACCGGTACTGCGCTCGCTAACTACAGCGTAGAACTTACAAGCGAAATGAGCGGTCAATACCGCCTCCAAAACAACCCCCAAACAGGACGTCCCTTTAAACTCGGCGACAACGTGCGTAAAGGACAGTTGATTATCAGACTCGAAGACAAAGAGTATGAAAATAATCTCGCTATTGATGCGAAAAAACTGAACCTCGAAATCGCCGAACAGGAACAAACAAAACAAAAACAACTCTATGAAAAAGGAGGCGCTACTCTGAGCGAAATGCGTAACACCGAAGTAACTGTTATCAATAACCGATACAGCCTCGAAAGCGCTGAAATAAACCTCGAAAAAATGAATATCAGAGCGCCTTTCGACGGCGTCATTGTGAACCTCCCGCATTTCACTACCGACAGCAAAATATCGTCCGGTCAAACTATGGTCGGCATTATGTCCTATGCAAATATGTACATGGAAATAAACCTCCCGGAAAGCTCTATCGGTTACGTTAAAGCCTCTCAACCCGTCTTTATCACTCATTACACCCTGCCCGATGATACCATTACAGGATTTATCAGCGAAATCTCACCCGCTATAAGTACCGAAACACGTACCTTCAAAGGCAAAATTACAATAGACAATAAAGGATTGAAACTCCGACCGGGTATGTTCGTCAAAGCAGATATCGTGGTTGATAGAGCAGAAAGCGCTATTATCATTCCTAAAGACGTCGTTATGTCTAACCGTAACCGTAAATATGTCTTTATCGTTGAACGTAATACCGCTTATAGCCGCAATATCACGACAGGACTCGAAGACGAAGAAAATATTCAAGTCGTAGAAGGACTTGACGAAAACGAATATTTGGTAACACGCGGCTATGAAACCCTGCGCGACAACAGCCGCGTAAAAGTGCTGAATTAATAATAAATATTTTCAATGAAAAAAATTATCAGTTTTGCGGTTAACAATCCCGTTACTATCAGCATGGTACTGCTCGCACTGCTGCTGCTGGGTAAGATTTCATACGACCGTCTTAATGTGGACTTGCTTCCCGAAATGAACTCACCACGACTGTTCGTGGAAATAGAAGTCGGCGAAAGACCACCGGAAGAAATAGAGAAAATGTTCGTAGAAAACATGGAATCAACAGCTATCCGGCAAAGCGATGTAACGCAAGTCTCATCCGTCATCAAAGCAGGCTCTGCACGTATCACGGTGGAATATGTTCAAAACAAAAACATGGACGAAGCCTTTCTCGACCTCCAAAAGGCAATGACATCCTTCTCCTCTAATTCCGACGTCGAATCGCTGACAATAACCCAACACGACCCAAACACCGAACCGATAGTGCTGATAGCGCTCTCACACCGCTCTATCACCGATATGGCGGAACTGAGGAAGATGGCGGAAAGCTATATCCGCAACGACCTCGTTAGGCTCGAAGGCGTTGGCGAAGTTTCTCTCTCAGGTGAAGAAAAAACAGTCCTCAATATTCGTACCGACCCCTATAAATTAGACGCTTTCGGCCTGACAATGGACGATATAGCAAACAAAATCGAACAAAATAATCAAAGTATCTCAGGCGGTCAAGTGCGCGAACTCGGACTCCAATATCTAGTCAAAAGCTCTACTCTCTTCGCTACCGAAGCCGATTTTGAAAACCTTATAGTAGCCTATAAATCAACGGCGGCTACTGCGGCTACAAGCGGCGTGGCCTCTGCCAATGCAGCAGCGGCGGAAGACAGCAAAGCGCCGCTCTTCCTTAAAGAAGTGGCAACAGTGAAGTTTGAAAACGCACGACCCGATAACATCGTCCGCATTAACGGACAACGTTGCATCGGACTGTCCGTCTATAAAGAAATGCAATACAACACCGTACGCGTCGTGGACCTCGTTACGGAGGAACTGAAATATATCCAACAAGCACTCCCCGGATATAACTTTCAAATTATAACTAATCAAGGAACTTTCATCAATCAAGCTGTAGGTGAAGTGAAAAACAGCGCCCTGCTCGGTATTATCCTTGCAGTAATAGTGCTCTTCGTCTTCCTTCGCCGCATTGGTACTACATTGATAGTATCTCTCGCAATACCGTTTTCCATAGTAGCTACCTTCAACCTGATGTATTTCAGCGGATTATCACTCAATGTGATGACCCTCAGCGGTCTGGCTCTCGGCGGCGGTATGCTTGTAGATAATGCTATTGTGGTGATAGAAAGCATCTTCCGAAACCATGAGAAAGGCATGAGCCGCATGGATGCAATTGTTACGGGTACGGCCGACGTCTCAGGCGCCGTAGCTGCCTCAACTCTCACAACAATAGTGGTCTTCCTTCCTATAGTCTATCTGCACGGCGCTTCCGGCGAACTGTTTAAAGACCAGGCATGGACAGTAGCCTTCTCGCTCATATCATCACTGTTCGTGGCTCTCCTCGTTATTCCTATGATGTACGACAAATTCTCCGGACGCAAAAACGCCAAAGTAGAAACAAAATCAGTACAGTTCAAATGGTACAGCCGCACGCTGGAAACACTTCTCAAACGACGCTGGGCTGTAGTGCTCATTTCGTTCCTGCTATTAGCAGGCTCCGTATTCCTCCTTCCCTTCATAGGCACCGAGTTCCTGCCACATACAGCAAGCAAAACTTTCACTATTTCAGTGAAAATGCCCGAAGGAACAAGGCTTGAACGCACCGACGCCGTAGTTAACAACCTCGAATATCTGCTTAAAACTATCAGCGGCGACAGCCTTGCCGTTATTTACAGCCATGTTGGCGAAGGCTCCGCTGCCAACGAAGTATTCGAAGGCGAACATACGGCAATGATGAAAGTAATACTCTCCAACCAATGCCCTACCCCGCCCGAACAGGTTATGGAACAATTTGTGGCGGCAACTGAAAACATTGAAGGTCTTGAACTTGTATTTAAACAGGACGATAACTCGCTCGGCAAACTCTTCAGCGACGAAGATTCGCCTATCGTTGTTGAAGTTCGCGGGGAAGACCTCGACGAGATTTCAGATATCTCGGATGAGATATTCCCTAAAATAGAAGCTGTTAACGGCGTTTACAATCTTAAATCGTCAATGGCTGACGGCGCGCCCGAACTGTTGATTACTATTGACCGCACCGTTTCAGGTATCAATAATATAGCCGTTTCAACCGTTATAAGCCAACTGCAGCAACAACTGCAAGGACGTGATGTGGGAACTATGGATTACAAAGGCGAAATGCGCGACATAATGATAAAAGTGCCGGACGTAACCATCCGCGACCTCGAAAACCTCGTCATCAAATCGGGAACACAAGAGTTCAGACTTCACGAGATAGCAAAAATAGAATCGTCCTTAGCACCGAAAGAAATATTCCGACGCAACCAGAATCGTATAAACAAACTGCTTGCCGACAAAGACCCGAACAAGTCGCTCAACAAAATATCCGAAGAAATACGCGCTGCAATAGCCGACGTTGAACTGCCAAACAACTACAACATAACAGTTACAGGAGAAGAAGAACAACGCGCCGAATCAATGTCATCGCTCATGTTCGCGCTCATACTCTCTATCGTGCTCGTTTACATGGTGCTGGCCTCGCAGTTTGAATCACTGCTGCATCCGTTCACTATCCTCCTGACAATACCGTTAGCTCTTGTAGGCAGTATCGCGCTCTTCTTTATTACAGGCATGACTATCAACATCATGGGCGTTATCGGCATCATAATGCTGGCAGGTATAGCAGTTAACAACTCCATTATTCTCGTCGGACGCATTAATCAGCTTAAATCATCACTGCCTCTTGTGGAAGCCGTCGTACAAGCAGGTCAGCAACGTATCCGTCCTATCATCATGACGTCGCTGACAACTATCCTCGCCCTATTGCCTATGTCTTTTAACATAGGTGAAGGTGCAGCGCTGCGTTCTTCTATGGCAATAGCAGTAATTGGCGGCTTGGTAACATCTACCCTGATGAGCCTCATAGTCATCCCCTGCGTTTATTATATATTCGAACGAATGAAAAGAAAACAATGAATTTCCTGTTAACAAAACGAATAACTATCTCGATGCTGTTTATCTCGCTTACCCTGCTGGGGTACGTGAGCTATAAACAACTGTCGGTAGAACTGCTGCCTAACGCCGAACTGCCTTCTCTCACAGTCTCCGTCAGCGCACGCCAGGAGATGGATCCCGCTTACCTTGAACAAGAAATAGTAATACCCCTCGAAGGCGCTATCAGCGCAGTCGGTGGTATTGACGAAATGACGTCACAAATAAGCACCCGCTCGGCTACTATTAACATCAGCTTCAAAACAAGCGTGGACTTTAAAACCGTCTCCCTGCGCCTCGAAGAAAAAATGAAGGAGGTAACTCAAAACTTCTCCGACGACTTCACCGTGAGAGTGCAAAAAGCCGACCTCACTTCTATCATGAACTCCGCTTTTATGACCCTGCAAGTGCGCGGCACAGGCGGCGTGGATAGAGTTAGAAATATTGTAGATGAGGAAGTTACCGAACAACTTGAAAATATTGACGGCATTGCAGGCGTCAATGTGTTCGGCGGTAGAGAGAAAGCAATAGAGATAAGGCTCGATAAAGACGCATGTAAAGCCCTGAACCTCACCACTTCACGTATCAGTCAACTTATCAATTCCAACGCGCAGGACAAAGTCTATACAGGTAATGTTATAGATAAAAATAATCAATATTTTGTACATGTAACATCTTCTTATTCAAAGGTTTCAGACCTCGAAAACATCGTCGTGGCTTCAGGTCCCATCCTCCTGAAAGACGTAGCAACTGTCTTTTTCGACCTTAAAGAAGAAACATCTTATAGCCGCGTCAACGGCAAGGAAGCTATATCCATCTCGCTCATCAGCGACTCGCAAGCTAATATGATTGACCTGTCACATCGAACGCGCAAAGTCATTGATAAACTGAACGAACGACTTAAAGCGCTTGATGTAGAGGTGGTTATAGACGCAGACCAGGCAGAGACTATGGAAGAAAACATTGACCAGATAATCAATCTCGCACTTGTTGGCGGCTTACTTGCAGTCATAGTACTGTGGGTATTCCTTAAAAACATACGTTTAGTGCTTTTCATAGCCGTCTCAATTCCTATTTCTGTTTATACCGCTTTCAACCTCTTTTATGCGGCAGGTATTACTATCAACTCGCTGACCCTCGTCGGTATGGCGCTCGCCGTAGGTATGCTTTTGGACAACAGCGTGGTAGTGCTCGAAAATGTCTATCGCCTTTCAGGCTCAGGAATGACGCCTGAAAGGTCTGTCATTCAGGGAACTACCGAAGTATGGCGTTCAATAGTAGCCGCTACCCTCACTACCGTTACAGTCTTCCTGCCCTTCGTTTTTACCGACAATTTCCTTATCAAACTCATAGGCGACAACATAGGCATTTCCATTGTCTCCACACTGATGGTCTCAATGGCTGTGGCGCTACTGTTCATACCCATGATTGCATATACCATACTGCGAAACAAACATTCAAAAACGGTCTTCTATGAGAAAGTAACCGTTGACCAACGCCCCGTGCAGGTCTATCTCGTTCTGCTTAAAACGTGTCTGCGCAATCCGGGACCTGTCATATTAGGCTCTATAGTAGCTCTTTTTGCAACCCTTATCATCGCTCTTGCTATCAGCACGCAAGCTAATAAGGCTGTTGACTCCGACCGCTTCGTCGTCTATGTAACAATGCCTACCGGAAGCACTCTCGAAAATACCGACAAAATAGTCAAAGTATTAGAAGAACGCCTTCAGGATATTCCTGAAAAAGAAGATATTATAGCCCGCGTAAATGCAGAAGAAGCAACGCTCACTATTACCCTTGTAGAAGATTTTAAAAAGATAGGTAACCGCACCGTTGCAGAGATTCGCGCTGACGTTCAAACTAAATTGCCTAATATCGGCGGCACTCAAATAACCGTTTCCGACGCTATGAGCGGTGGCAACAGTATGGGAGGCGGCGGCGGTAGCAGCATGAGCGGTATGACAAACTTCATGAGCATGCTCGGCATAGGCGACAATCAGGAACGGGTGCTAATCAAAGGCTCTGACTATGAAATGATGCAGCTCGTAGCCGAAGATGTTCGCTACTTCCTTGACGACCAGGAGTATATAGCAAGCTCGCGTGTCTCCTATACCAGCCGACAACCCGAAGTGAAACTCGACTTCGACCAGGTGCTGCTCAACTCCTACGATATCTCCCGCACCAATATTACACAAGGTCTTACCGACCTGAGCCGCGAATACTCATCGGGCGTCAGTTTTAAGGTTGATGATGAAGATTATGACATCATCATACGCGACAAAACGCCGGAGGAAGAAGAAGAAGACGCACGCAAACAGCGTACTATTGACGACCTCCGCAGGGTGCAGATTCTCAACTCGGCAGGCGGTCTGCATCAACTCACCGACCTCGCCTCTATTAATAAAGGCTGGGGACGCTCGCGAATAACGCGCGTAAATCAGGATAAACAGATTGAAGTACGCTACTCTTTCGACCGGACGGTGCAGGAATCCAACGAGCTACTCGAAGGCTACCGCAAAGATATAGACGACCTCATAGCCGCATACAACCTGCCCGCAGGCGTAGCAATAGAAGTCATCCACGAAGAAGACACCTTTGCCGACTTTAAGTTCCTTATCTTCGCTGCCTTCATTATGATTTTCATCATCCTTGCTTGCGTGTTTGAATCGGTAACAACGCCTTTCGTGCTGCTGTTCACTATACCGCTCGCGGCAATAGGCTCGCTTCTCGCACTGATACTTACAGGTAACAGCCTTATCAGCGCCAACACCTTGACAGGCTTCCTGATACTACTCGGCGTCGTTACAAACAACGGCATCATACTTATAGACTACTCTAACATACTCCGCAAAAGGGGCTACCGACGTGAAAGGGCGCTCATGACAGCCGGACTGTCGCGTATCCGCCCTATTCTTATAACGTCTATAACCACTATCATTGCCATGTTCCCTATGGCAATGGGCGACAGCGAATATGCCGGTGCTATCGGGGCGCCGTTTGCTATCACCGTCATCGGCGGTCTTGCTTTCGCTACCCTGCTGACGCTTGTCGTCATCCCCACAGTATGCATGGGTCTTGAAAATACACTCGCTTGGTATCGTACTTTATCGCTGAAAATAAAACTGTTACACCTCGCCTTGTTCCTCGTCAGCGCATTGCTGATTTGGATCTATGGCGGCGAACTGCTATATAAGTGCCTCTACCTCATAGGAATAGTGTTCGTCATTCCGGGTGTTACATGGTTTGCACAGGCTTCACTGAGGCGAGCTAAAGCCGACGTCGTTGATCCTTCAAAAGCTATCCATATCAAGGTGAGCAACTTAGTGAAGATTTACGACCGCCCGGGTCGCTTCTCAAGACAATGGAACAGCGGACTCGAACTGAGACGACGCTACGGACTTACTACCGAATATCACTCGCTTAAAGATTTTGTCGCTCTCAGCTGGCAAATAGCGCTCTGGGCTTTCGGTATCTATTTCGTCTATTTCTACCTCGAAAGCAAACTGTGGATCTTCCTCCTCTCTTTCGTGATGTATTCCACAACGCTGTTTATCTGGCGGAAAATACGCTCATACCTGTTCTACAAGTTCCCCAAAAGTAAAACAGTACGCATGATTAACCGCTTTATGTTCTGGATATTAGCGCTATCGTTAGTTGCGTCGTTATTTATCAAACTTGAAAATATCCCGCTCACAGGCGTCATTGCGTTCCTCTTCTTCCTCGGCTTGTCTATATATGTAACTGCTACTTACATGTACACTCGAAACATTAATATTGAGCGTGTTACAGGTAAATATGCCGGTCTGAGACGCACATGGTTTCGCTTAGTGAAAAGCATCCCTATCCTCGGTAAACGCCTTCGTCCTTTCAAAGCTCTTAAAGGTATCTCTTTCGAGATTCGTACAGGTATGTTCGGCTTGCTCGGACCTAACGGCGCAGGTAAATCAACTTTCATGCGTATCATCACCGGTATCCTCGAACAAAGCTATGGCAGCATCTGGATTAACGGTCTTGATACTATCAAATACCGCGAAGAGCTGCAAAGCCTTATAGGATTCTTGCCGCAGGAATTCGGGACTTATGAAAATATGACTGCTACTGAATTTCTTGACTATCAGGCTATAATGAAAGGATTGACCGATATAAGCCAGCGGGCTGAACGTATCGAATATGTCCTCAAATCGGTTCACATGTGGGAACGTAAAGACGATAAGATAGGCTCGTTCTCGGGCGGTATGAAGCAACGTATCGGTATCGCACTGATATTGTTACATCTACCTCGTATCCTTGTTGTGGACGAGCCTACTGCCGGCCTCGACCCGCGTGAACGTATCCGCTTCCGTAACCTGCTCGTAGAACTTAGTCAGGAACGTATCGTTATATTCTCCACTCACATCATCGAAGACATCTCAAGCTCTTGTAATCAGGTTGTTGTCATCAACAAAGGCGAATTGAAATACTTCGGCATTCCTGAGAACATGATAGATATGGCAATCGGTAAAGTTTGGAGGTTCCACATAGACAAGGACGCTTTCGACAAGGAGTTAGACAAATCGCTTGTAGTGAACAATATGCAGGATGGCAACCTCATTCAGGTTCGTTATCTCTCACGCACGCGCCCGCGTCCCGACGCCGTCGAAGCCGAAGCCAACCTCGAAGACGCCTACCTCTGCCTGCTCAAAGGACTTTAAACAAATAAAGATTATGTCAAAAAACAATTATAGCGTAATGATTTACAGGGTTATAAAGTATAACCTGAAAATAATTTTTGCAGGGAAGTTCTTCTGGTTCATGCTTGCATCATTTTCATTTTTTGCTTTCTTCATGTTCCAGACGGCATGGAACCGCGAGGAAATCAACGAGGCAACCATATACAACCTCCTGATGTTCCCTTGTCTGCTGCTGATATTCTACCCTATCGTTTTCGGCATCCAGAACGATGAAGACAACCGTATCCTTGAGATTATTTTTGGTATCCCGAACTACCGCTACAAGGTATGGGGCGTCCGTATGCTGATGGTTTATTTTGCTAACTATTTTATTATAGTGCTCTTTGCTTGGGTGGGGAAGTATCTGCTGTATCCCGTCAACAGTTTCGAGATGGCTGCACAGTTACTTTTCCCGATGTTTTTCATGGGCAACCTTGCCTTTATGTTCTCCACTATCACACGCAGCGGTAACGGCACTGCGGTCATTATGATAATAATAGGTTTAATATTCTTTATAGTAGGAAGTTCCATTAGCAATTCATACTGGAACATCTTCATCAACCCGTTTAAGATTCCATCTGACGTTCATCCTATGATATGGGCTAATACGCTTCTCAAGAGCCGCATTTTTCTCGCCATAGCAGCGATAGTATGGCTAATGGCAGGCTTCCTCAACCTCCAAAAACGCGAAAAATTCATGGGCTAACCTCAA